>PAVC01000009.1 GCA_002713885.1 Fidelibacterota bacterium | reverse complement strand
GGATACCGTGAGGACCGCAAGGTCCACCAGCCAGGACTACTGGTGGTACCACTCAGACTATACGACAATTGGAGCCACCTTAACCTGGCAGTACAATGATTTACACCAACTAAAATCAGGTGTAGAAAGCAGGCAATATGACATTGGTGAGTTCTGGGCCTCAGGAATTGGTGGTGGTTTTTTCGGAAACTCTTCTGACGCAAGTTTTATTATGTGGAACCACAAGCCAAGATCGAGCAGCTGGTATATCCAAGATAAGATAGAGTATAGCGATATAGTCATAAACCTAGGGATAAGGTATGACAGGCTAGACCCAAACAGTACCTACCCTGATCCAAAAAAAGAGCTGGGTTATGAGTACACTGATGCAGAGGGCATAACCCAGATTATTACTCCCAGCAGCCTAAATTTATTAACCCCAGGTGAAAAGGAAACACTATCCTGGGGATACCTAGATCGTGATGAAAGCGGAGACCTAACTGAGTTTGATAGTGCACCAAGAGCACCAGTAAAAGATCAGTGGAGTCCTAGGCTAGGGGTTGGTTATCCAATTACCGATAGAACCGCGTTTCACTTTTCTTATGGCCAGTTTTACCAGTTTCCAGATTTAGTAAACATGTATAACTATTCTAACTACCAGGGTGAGGGTATCTCACCCCCAGGATGGTCAGACGCGGCTAATGCATTGGCGAAAGATTTCTTATATGGGAATTCTTACTACCCATTCCCCTATAATATTACGGACTGGTACATACCCGAGGTTGGAACGCCAAATGTTAAGCCGCAGCGTTCCGTACAGTACGAGACCGGTCTCAGGACTAGGATAGGGAGCCAGTATCTTCTAACGGTTAATCTCTATTATAAAGACATGTTTGACTATATTGCATCCAAACGTTATGACGCAGACCCAAGCCAGTATGCAATATATGAGAACATGGACTATGCTAACTCGCGCGGACTTGAGTTTACTCTAAAAAAATTATTTTCCAATGGGATAGACTGGAACCTGAACTATACACTGGCCAGGGCAGAGGGGAACGCACCTACTCCTGACTATCACTGGTATGTGGCTGAGTGGGCAAATGGGTATGACTGGAAAGATTTTAATCGTACCTATACAATGCCCTGGGACCAGACTCACACGATAAACTTCAGGCTCAATTATTTTACGCCAACAGGATTTGGGCTTAGTACGATTAGTAGCTATGGTAGTGGTCTACCGTATACACCCGAGGATGCCCGTGCGAGGCCTATTGATGAACAATACTCAGGCAGGATGCCTTCAACATCGAACGTGAACCTAAAACTGTTTTACGATAGAAAAATGATGGGCTATAATGTCAGATTTTTCGCAGATATAACAAACCTGTTAGATAAAGAAAATGTACTGGCTGTTGATAATACAACTGGTGAGCCTGATGCAACGCTTGACTCTGGTCAGTCTCCGATGGTTGTTTGGAAACCATATTATATCAGTTCACCAAGACATATAGAGATTGGAATCAGTGTTAGTAGGTAGTATGATATATCGAACTGTTGCCGTATTAATCGCAGTATCTATTGCCAATGTTTTTTCTCAGACAGAAAAATTGACCAAGATGGAATACTATCAAAAATACATTGCCAAACCGGGCACAAGCAGAAACGCGCTAAAAGTAGCGAGCGCNCAGGATAGAAAGAGAAGTGTTTTGGACAAAGGAAATGTTGTTCTGAGAATGCAAAACACGGGTATCTATGGCTATGATCCTTGGGGACTAAACCATGAGTTTCCATCTGGCAGTATGTTAATGGATGGCTGCTGTACCTATTACTGGACCGCTGCACCTGTTGCCGGAGCATTAAAAAATGGTGTCCCATCATTTAGCGTGGGGACCATGTACTCGGCCAGAGACCATGATGAAGAGTTTGAGCCTTTATCAGGATATGACGCTGGCTATGTTGACACGGAAGCAAATATTGGAATAGCGTTCAGTGATATTCCCGAATCCTGGCCGGATCAGTGGCCCATTGAGACGGCCATGGGCGATACATTTATGTCAGTTATATATGATGCGAGTAAGGCTCCATCAGACACAATTTATTTTGCGGGAATAGAGTCTGAACTGGGCCCAGATGGTTTCCCAGATGCGCCATGTGGGATTGGTGTCCAGGCAGACAGGGAGGCATATTTTGTCGTTACCGATAACGATCCAGACTATGGTAATACTTTTGCCAGTAACAATGGTGCTGGTCCTCTAGACATTCGTATTGATGTATGGGTACTAAACTATAGTAACACATTTGGTAATGATGGATTCATTTTCATTCAGAAAATGACCAATGTTGGAAAGGATACGCTAAAAGATTTTTATTTTGGTGTCAACAGCGACCCAGACACACCNGAACAAGGGTGGAACGAGTGGACCGATGATCTGAGCATTTTTATAGCCCCTAATGATCCTCATATAGCAGAGAAAATCTCTGACACAACAGACGCACACTTGTTAGAAAATTTGGCGATTATGTGGGACCCTGATGATAAGTCAGAGGGGTTTCGTTCTTCCGGGATTGCCTGGGCAGGAGTAAAATTTTTGGAGTGTACGTATTATGATAACCAGGGAAATACCCAAGACTATGGGGTATCAGCGTTTCACACGGTACCCTGGGAGAATGATACNCAGAGTGATGCCGAGGCATATAACCTGCAGCTGCTTGGCGGAATAGAAGAGCCTGATAATACTGCTCCGCTCTCATCCGATATGTATAATAAACCCTATACCTATGGACCCAATTGTACATGGATCATAGCATCAGGTGGCCCGGAGCATACAAACGCAGATGGTGAGACCGTGCCCGCGCTTAATGTTGCCCCTGGAGAGTCCGTTGTCTTTACTTTTGCTGATTTTTTAGGGATCAATGAGGCAGATCTATTAAGAAACGCAAAAGTTTTTCAGTCTCTCTATGATAATAACTGTTCCAGCCCAAAACCACCTGCNCATCCAGTGGTTCGTGCTCAGCAGGATGACCATAAAATTGTACTATTNTGGGATAAGCGAAGCGAGCAGTCTATCGATCCAGTTACGGGGAATAATATGTTTCAGGGATACCGTGTTTATCGTAGTACCGACCGCGGCAGCACATGGGGNAATGTTGTTACCGATCTTAATGGNAATCCAACAGATATTTATCAGCCTCTGGCTGTGTATGATCTTACGGATGGTGTTTCAGGAGCTTACACNATGTCCGATCCTCTTGNTTATTATAATCTTGGATCAGAGTCCGGCCTTGAGTATACGTTTATAGATGAGAATATTGTTAATGGCTACGAGTATTGGTATGCTGTTACCGCCTATGACGGTCCGGATAACTGGGCNGGNGCTCTGGTNGANCCNATGGAAAATTCCAAGGCGAAGGATGCATCGATCGTAAACGATAACACGGTTGCGCTGATCCCTCAGGTAGCATCTGCCGGTCTAGATAAAGGCGGGGTTGTAGATGTAACCCATCATGGTCTATCTACTGCAACTTTTAATGCTATATCCGCTGACCCGTTTATCATACAGATTCTTGGACATAGCGAGGTAACCTTAGATGATTTAAAGAGCAAAGGCTTCACCTACCAGATTGATTTTCATGAAAAAATAGACTCGATTGATGTGAGCTCAGGAGTANTCGAAACCTATGACACTACCTATACAAGATTCTGGTCTCTTGTTAATCTTGATAATGGTGATACNATTATCAATAATGAGANAGATATTTCTTCTGAGATTCAGCATGTGGTGGATGGTTTTATTCCTTCGTTTTCNGGTGCAACCTGGGAGATAACAGAAGAAGACTCATCCGTGTTTATTGCTTTTAATCAGANCAGTGCAAGTTCNGTTNTTTTCAGTGGACTAGGTCATCCGAGCGCGACAGAAAAAACATGGAAAAGTTATCTTGAGACCCTTCCATCAAGCAGTATCGGAGAGTTGGGAGGTGATCCAGCGGTATCCGATCTTTGGAACGATCTAGAATTAAGATTCACAGATGGAGGATCGGTTGCTTCCTATTATAATATTTTAACACTGTACGGTATGCAGGAGATCGATACTGTATTGGTTCCGTTCGAGGTCTGGGACATCGAGAATAACCAGCAGATAAACCTGGCCGTTTACCAGACCGTTGGCACGAATAAGCCTGAAGGAAAAGTTTGGAACGTTGATAGTGTGATGGTTTTAGACTCATTGTTCTCTTTGGATACTGTCACCATAGACACATCTTGGGTTTTTGGCTTCAGTTTTAACACAAGTTTTCAGTTTATACCGGGATATAACAATTACTCAGAGGTTGAAAAATTACACTATGCCTTGGATACCGATAAAATGGGATGGATAATTAATTTAGATCAGCAAGACTCATATTTTAATCCTGGCGATATTTTTCGTATATATATTGCCAACCCCTTACTTCCTGGCGTGGATAACTATGTTATAGCTACCAGTAGTGATGATAATACGCTTGAAGATGGCGATCTTGATCATATTCGGGTTGTCCCAAACCCATATATTGTAACCTCTGTCTATGAGCGCGTGTCCTATAGCAAAGAATTACAGTTCACTCATCTTCCTGAAGAGTGTGTTATCAGGATCTATAACACCTCTGGAGATTTGATCCAGCTATTAGAACATAAACCATCCAGCCCTGGATATCGAGGCCCAAGTATCGAGGCCTGGAACCTTGGCACCTATAACAATCAGGATATCGCTTTTGGCGTATATATTTTCCATGTTGTTTCAGGAGGGTTTGATCAGGGCAAAGAATTCATTGGAAAGTTTGCGGTGATCAAATGATTCGAGCTCTATCTATTATTACATTTCTTCTATCAGTTTTAACTGGTCAGTTTGATAACTCTGGTACCTCAGCAGCTAATTTTTTAAAAATCGGTGTCGGCGGAAGAGCTGCAGGCATGGGTGGGGCCATTGTTGGCAATATAGACGGCCCGAATAGTATGTTTTGGAACCCTGCTGGGATTGCTAACGCAAGCGGGGTTGAGTTTTCAATAAACCAGAACGATTGGATACTCGATCTAAAACACAGCTATTTTGCTGTTGTTTTTCCAGGAGGCAGGGTCGGCCACTTTGGATTTAGTGTAAACTACCTGGATATGGGAAGAATGAGCAGAACCACAGAGTTTGAGCCTGAGGGGACTGGAACAACGTTTACTGCTTCAGATGTTGCTATCGGTTTTACCTTTGCGAAGCACATGAGTGATCGTTTTAATGCTGGCTTTCAGATAAAGCTCGTCCAAGAGTCAATATCTTTTGCGACAGCAAGTGCTATTGCAATTGATGCGGGATCACAATATATCACAAGGTTTTCTGGGCTCAAGATAGGAATGGCAATCACAAACTTTGGTACAAAAATGCGTCTCAATGGTACAGACCAAAAGGTAGACATAGACGCCTATCCAGATCTGGATGGCAACCCCGATGTTATCGCAAACCTTCGTACAGAAGATTGGCCCTTACCAATGGCATTCAGGGTTGGACTATCTATAAAACCTGTGGGTCCAGAGTCAATGGTCAAAAGCACAAAGCTGGAGCTTACCGTAAACACTGATTATTATGATTCCAGAGACCTGAACCCATTTTATCTTGCTGGTCTTGAGCTAAAGCTGGCTAATCTAGTTTTTTTACGAACTGGCTTTAGGCATGAGTACACCCAATATAGTGATTCTATAGATGACACCAGTGTAGATAAAATAGAAAATGCTTCTTACTCCGAACTTTATGTTACTAATTGGTCTTGGGGGATTGGCCTGTCTTCAGAGAGTTTCCCATTAATCCCTTACAGGTTTATGATAGACTATTCAGTATCTGACTTGGGAATCCTTGGGCTGAGTACCCAGCTTGGTATAACGTTCAAGCTCTAAGGGTTATTACATAACCCCTCTGTTTTTCATATCACTCACAAAAAATTTCCAGATCTCTTCACTTGTATCTAGGTCGCCGTTTCCGGATCTTTTAGGCCATCCTGGTGGCCACTCATGGTCGCCATTAATCACTTTGTAAAACCAAACCTGGTTTCCGTTTATTCCATCGGTGTATTTGTGAGTAATAACAATACTGCCATCGTTTGGATCNGTATCTGGNAGTGTGTCAATGACTANGTTCTTACATTTGTTGCGCTCAACCCAAAGATCGATTGTTCTTTCTACGCCCATATACGGGCCCCACTTGTCACTGTTATCCTCGTCCCCATCGTAATAGGTTGTATTATCTGCTGTACCATGTACCTGGAAAACAGGAAGAGGGTCGTTTTGATTGCAGCTGTCATAGATCCAGCCCATCATACATCCGGTGATTGGCGCGATTGCCTTAAACACATCAGCAGACTGGCATCCTAGTAAGTAGCTCATGTCTCCACCATTAGACATTCCAGCGCAGAATGTTTTTTCAGGATTAAAACCATGTTCACTCTGAAGATATTTAGCGAGTGAGGTGATAAANCCTATATCATCAACGGTTTCATCCTTGTGTGTTTCATAACCAACATTCCAAAANGTGCTACCCTTTTTTGTGTATATAGATTTTTTTGAGCTTTTTATACCCTGAGGATAGCATACAGCAAATCCGTATTTATCTGCTACCATGTTCATCTGGCTGTAGTTCATTATAGTGGTATTTGTACTTCCAAGTCCGTGAAGTATAAAAACCAGGGGACTATTTTTTTGAGCTGATGGTGGAACATAGAGCATATACTCTCTTTCTAATCCGCCACTCAAGAATATTTCTACAGGCAGCGTTTTATAATCTTTTTTTGCCGATTTTTCGCAGGAAAAAAAAAGCAGAGCAGCGATGAAGAATAGAATATTTTTGTGCATGATTTAGTGAAATCTTATAACAATTAAATACAGTTCCAATAACATTAATAGACAAATGTCCTTAGAGCTATAGACTCAGCTATATTCAAAAGGACAAGCAAAATAAATGGTGAGATATCGATACCCAAAGACAAGGCGGGGATGATATCTCTTATTGGTTTTAACATTGGCTCAGTAACCTTATATACAATCCGAGTAATATCGTTATTAGGATCATGTGGAATCCAGCTGATAATTAACCTTGCCCAGACAAAAAGATCTAAAATAGCGAAAACGCCTTTTACCAATTTTAGAGTAAATAATATATCCATTATCTAGGTATTATACTTTTCCAAGTTATTCATGATAGAGTACTGAGGATTTTGTTTCTAGCTAATAGGTAGCTGGTCTAGTCTTGAATAGTACTTGGCCCTAGCATAGTAGGAAAATTAAGTCTTATATCATCAGTACCGATTCCATCAAATGGATCCTCTAGATCTTCCTGAATGTTATCAAGAATCGTGAGAACCAAACTATATAATATTGCAATTGCAATTCCAAACTCTATGCCTTTATCAGTAGCGATATGTGCAAAAAATGGTCCAAAGATAATTGGGAAAATATTAAGAAAAACTTTTGTGTAAGCGCGCAGAGAATTAGGTGTCCGGTAGTTTTTAATATTAATAATTTTTTCAAGTCCAATTGCCATGAATCTGAGATTATTTTGGAGCCTTGAGTTTTCTGTGTCTATAAGAAATGGCCTTATTTTTTCATTAGATAATGATACATCGCCTAAGATTTCAATTATCCGATCATAGGTCTCAGGGTTTGGTGTAGTTGAGTGTAAATATTCGTATAAATTGTCAAAAAGATCCCTGTAGATCGTATCAATCCGATTAACGTGTTCATCACCATTTATTTTTAATCCATGATGATTTTCTTTTGAATTTTCATCAATCCAGTGCATATGTGCATATCGTATGGATAAGGCACTTCCTTTGAAAACTGAATAATGCTCAAGCGCTTTTTCTCTTCTGCTATAGGCTGCGTTTATTGAGAAAACAATTGGGAATACGATTGCAATTCCTATTAAATCTGTTGGAACATTATAGTAAAACTCTAGCTCTGTACAGATGAGTGTCGTAATACAGGCTGCAGCTATAACAATAAATGTTTTTACATTGATAACTGAAAAAAAGTCTTTTAGAACACTGTTCATTTTGTAAGTTATTTCAAATTTCAGCCAATCGCAAAATTTTTTATTTTTATTAAAGTACCTTTATAAATAAATATTTTTTCAATACATTCATTCCCTAACAAAAAACTAACAAATGGAAATAACATGTACAGAAAATTAAAAATTAAAAATTCGTTGCCAATGACAATCTGTTTGCTAATGGCAGTACCATCTTTTCTTCTAGCGTCTTCAGCTGCTGGATCATCTGGAAAAGACATATCCTGGTTTTTGATGGTCACTAGTCTTTTTGGTGGGATGGGTATGTTCTTATATGGAATGGAAATGATGAGCGATGGGATGAAGATCGCAGCAGGTAATAAAATGCGTTCAGTACTAGAAAAATTGACCTCAAATCGTTTTCTAGCGGTTGCAGTTGGAGCCTTTATCACCATGGTGATACAAAGCAGCAGCGCCACAACCGTGATGCTTGTCAGCTTTGTTAACTCAGGNCTNTTAAGCTTTGTCCAGGGCCTAGGAGTAATTCTAGGATCTAACATCGGAAGCACAATTACCGCACAGATTGTAGCGTTTAAGGTAACTGATTATGCGCTTGCTCTCATTGCAGTCGGGGCGATGATGTCCTTGTTTTCAAAAAAAGATTCTACAAAAAATATCGGGTTTGTGATTCTTGGCTTCGGATTACTTTTCTATGGAATGAAAGTGATGTCTGATACGATGAANCCGCTTAGGTCAAATCCAACATTTAACAGTATACTTACTAGCTTCGAGAATCCTTTCATGGGTATACTTGCTGGAGCAGCGTTTACGGCACTCATCCAAAGCAGCAGCGCGACAACGGGTATTGTTATCACGCTGGCCAGTGGTGGATCCATAACACTTGAGGCGGGCATCCCTCTTATTTTTGGTGCGAACGTTGGAACATGTGTNACCGCACTACTAGCAGGGTTAAACGCNTCCAGAGAGGCAAAAAGAGTCGCGATAGCCCATGTTACGTTCAATATTGCCGGTGTGGCACTTTTTTGTTTTTGGATACCTACGTTTGCTGATTGGATATCTCAAACCTCAGACAATATTCCTAGACAAATAGCAAACGCACACACCATTTTCAATATAATTGCTACAGTTGTTTTCATACCTTTTACGCCGCTTGTTGCTAGACTGATTATCAAATATTTCCCAGATGAAGAGGTTGACAGGGATATCAGTAAGCCTGCAGTTATGCATCTAGATGAGAATATGTTAGGCACTCCTGCGATTGCTATTACAAACGCACAGGCAGAGATCAGAGGAGTGGTTGGCCTTCTTGAGCGTGTGGTTGGTTCTGTTGCGATGCCCTTTGTCTCTTCTGAATCATTGCGCGATATAGAGAACGAAGAAGAGGACTTTGAGAAAGGACTTCAAAATCGTATTGAAAAGATAACCTTCTTGAACAATGAGATATCATCTTATTTAATAAAGATAAATAACCAGGACTTGAGAGAGACACAGTCTAAAGAGGTTTTTACACTTGTTTCAGTGGTTAATAATATTAACTCAATCAAGAATAGTGTGAGCCTGAGACTNCATGATCTAATGATAAAAAAGGAGAGTGATCCAGAAACTTTATCAGACAAACTTATTGATGAGATAGAATCTTATCATAAAAAAATGGTGAAACAGATCAAACGGCTTGGCAAGTTTTTTGAAAAATATGATCAATCCAAAATTGAGAAGATTGTTACCAAAGGTAAAAAGTATAAAGATCTNGAAGAAAAATATAGGATTGATCATATTAAGCGTTCTGGGTCTGATGATGATCAACATAGCCAGGTATACCAGGAGCTAATGGATATGCTTAAGGAGATCAGCATATTTATAGATCTGATAGCAGAGAGGCTGGGAGAGTTAGAAACAGTTGAATAGAATTTATTTGTATTAATAATTCTATTTTATTCTAAGTTTGGACATGGGAAATGTTTCAAACACCGGCCCAAGCCATGTGCAGCAGATTCTTTTTAATCTTGCTGCTTTTGTGATTGTTGTGGCTGGNATGCGTGCATCCAGTGAAATCCTAATCCCATTTTTACTTGCAATTTTTATTTCTGTTGTCGCTAATCCTCTGGTAATAAAGCTTCGATCTCGGGGGATTCCAATTATCGGTGCTATTGTAATAGTTATTCTTGGGATTATCGCAATTGGAATTGGCATAACCTCACTTTTGGGTACCTCTCTAAATGATTTTTCAGATAATCTTCCGCAGTACAAAGAAATGCTCAATAATTCTGCTACTAATTTTTTCCAATTTTTTGAAGAAATGGGTTTACATATATCGGGTTCTGCGATTATTCAACGTTTTGACCCTGGTGCAGCAATGTCACTGACTTCATCTATTTTATCGGGACTTGGTGGAGCACTAAGTAGCGGGTTATTGATCCTTCTCATGGTGATTTTTATGCTACTAGAGGCAACAATATTTAAGTATAAAGTTAGACATGTTTTTGGTAGTNANAGNGATGGTGCTAGCCAGGTTGATTCTTTCTCAAATACGATCAATCGGTATATGCTAATTAAAACAGGTACAAGCCTTGCCACCGGCATTATAGCAACTATTTGGCTTATGATTTTAGGTGTAGACTATCCTCTGCTCTGGGGGTTTCTAACATTTTTGTTTAACTATGTTCCGACTATAGGATCTATTATTGCTGCGGTTCCACCAGCTCTGCTCGCACTGATTCAGTTTGGAGTTTTTAGCTCGTTCTTGACAGTTGCTGGATACTTTGTTATCAATATAAGCATTGGCAGTATCCTAGAACCCAGACTCCTTGGTCATGGGCTTGGTCTTTCTACGCTTGTTGTTTTTGTTTCTTTGTTGTTCTGGGGTTGGGTATTTGGCCCTGTCGGGATGGTGCTTTCGGTGCCGCTTACAATGACGATCAAGATCGCACTGTCAAACTCTGAGAGTGGAAAATGGATTAGTACCTTGATGGATGCACCAATGACATTCAGCTCCGATTAAATAGTAATCCTATTTTTTATAATAGGTGCTTGCTAAAAAACCTGTTAGCATAGCGAGAAGAACTGAGGGAAGCATCACATCAAGCTTATCAAAATAGATACCTATTCCGCTTATTTTTGGTACCAGAAATTTAAAAATTGGCACACACAAAAAACCGGTAACCATAGAAGCAATCGCCCCGCTTTCATTATAGTCTTTCCAGAATATAGCCAGTATGATGACTGGACAAAAGGTGGCTGCGATCCCAGACCAACCAAAAATAACAAACCAGAATACAGTTCTGTCTGGTGAGAGGATAGAAACAGTTAGCGCAACTCCCAGCGCAACTAGTGCCAGTATCAGGGTGACCTTCTTTGAAAAACTTATGAGCCATTTTTGGTCTACATTCGGGTTAAGTATCTGTTGGTAGAAGTCTCTGGTTACAGCGCTTGATGCAACAACAAGCAGAGAGTCAACAGTAGACATGACAGCCGAGAGGACGGCTGCGATATATATTCCAATAATTATGGTTGGCATGACCTGACCTAAAAGTAGAGACAATACATTTTCTCCGGCCGGCCCTAGTACTAACTCTGGATCCTGCCCGCTATTTGTGAGTAGATACCTTCCGATCATTCCGATCATTACCGCTGCTGAATCGGTCAGGAGCGTGTAGAGCACGGCTACCCATTTTCCTTTGTCAATCTCTTGGGTGCTTTTGATAGCAATAAAGCGAACATAAACCTGAGGTGATCCCATAAAACCTATTCCAATTGAAACAAGCCCAATGATAGAGATTAGGTTAATCATATTAAATCCACCACTCCCCCAGATATTTACCAAGGCCGGGTCAATACTTTGAAGTCCGGATAGGAGGGAGGTATCTTGCGGAAGCGTGAAATATGCGACGAGAGGAAGTATGAGAAGTGCTAAGAACATTAGGGCACCTTGAAAAAAATCAGACCATGCAACAGCCAAGAAGCCACCTGAAAAAATATAGACCACTACTATGCCAAAACCAATGGCAATTCCAGTGTAATAGTTAAAACCAAGAAACGACTCAAATGTTTTTCCTGTAATATCTATCTGCGCACTGACATAGATAATAACAAACAGAGACAATGCTGTCGCGGCCAGGATACGAATAAGATTTGAGCTTGCCTTGAAATGGCTATGAAGAAAATCTGGTATGGTTATGGAATCATACTCATCTGTCATCGACTTGAACTTTTTTGCCATAAACTGCCATGAGATAAACACACCAATTATTTCGCCCAGTACGATCCAAAAGGCACTTAGGCCCATTACAGCGCCCATTCCCGTAACTCCCAGAAGGAGCCATCCGGATTCTCCGGTTGATCTAGCAGATAGTGCGGCGATCCAATAGCTAAGTTTTTTTCCTCCTACATAGTAGTCACTGATATTATGTATCCTCTTTGACGCGGTAAATCCGATGCCAAGAAGGACCAAGAAGTATAGACATAAGATAACTATTTTAGTATTATTTGGTTTTTCAGGGACAACAGCATTAATCACTTTTTGCATTGCCTTGTATGAGTGCAGAGAGGGTATCTCATAAACGTTCCACCCTGTGAAAACAGCGACAATATCATACTCAGGAATGATGATCATTCTTTGACCGCCAAGGCCGGATGCAAGCAGTGCTGTTTTGTCATCTCCAAAGGGCATGACCCACCATTGGAACCCATATTTTAGCCAGTCTGTTTTTGTGGTGACAGAGGTTTGATGAATCTGGCTTACCCAGGACTTTGGCAGCACCTGTTTTCCATCCCATACACCATCATTTAGAATTAAATATCCAAATTTTGCTAGGTCTCTAGGGGTAAGATAGAGTCCTCCTTCAGCGTCTGTAAGACCTTTTGGAGTATGCTTCCAGAAATAATCTTTTATGCCAATAACAGAAAATAGATTTGTCTCTAAATATTTAGAGAGATCCATCCCGGTGGTTTTATTTACTAGGCGAGACAATAGCATCGTCTCACCACTGTTGTAGTTAAACTTTGTTCCTGGGTCTTCTGACATTTCCTGGTCAATAACGTACTGCACCCAGTCTGAACTTTGCTCCATCTGGACACAGTTACTGCTTGGGTCAGTATATGCCATGGAGGACTCGTCCCACTTTATGCCTGTGGACATGTTTAGCACGTCCAATATTGAAATATTATTACGTCGGAGATCTGGGCTTGATGATTGGTATTCACCAAGGTAGTCCATGATCTTTGCATTTAGATCCGGTATGTCACCATTTTTATGTGCTATAGCAATAGCAGCAGAGGTAAAACTTTTACTGACTGACTGCATGGTGTGCAGCCTCGTGTTTTTATAATATGGATGCCAGTCTGAGTCATAGTAGTTGTACTTTCCTGGCGCTGTTTTCGTTTTTCGGTATAGTGAGTCATAGTTGTTTGAGTATTCTTCCTCAAAAATAATTTTCCCACCGCGGGTTACCAGCATACCATCAATATAGCCCAGGGCTCCACTTTTTAGAATGTTACTGTATGCCTCTAAAGAGTCATAGTTCATTCCCAATGATGCGGGGTCACTTTTTTCCCAAGAATTTGTGGGCCAGGTAGATGCATTTATACTGGTTGACAAGAATAGAAAGAGGAATAGAATATTGTAGATTTTTGCATTGGCTTTATTAAATCTGTGAAAGGTCATACGGTCGTCCTACTTTGAAAGGGTCATTTTTTTTGTTATTATGTTTGACCCGCTTTTTAGATTATAAAAATATATTCCACTTGGAACTTGGTTTCCGTTACTATCTTTTCCAGTCCACAGCACATTATGATTTCCAGATCTCTGATAGCCACTTATCAAGGTGGTTACTTTCCTGCCAATAATATCTGTAATCGTAAGTTCTATTATTCCAGACTCAGCAAGGTTATACTGAAATGCTGTCGCAGGATTAAATGGGTTTGGGAAGTTTTGCTCTAGGCTGACCTTATTAGGAATTATATCAGAATCATTATGATCAATATTTACAACAATAACTTCCTCTTCATGTTCAACCATGAATAACTGTGGTTTGTCTGTCGCAAAACTTGCTGAGCTAAAAATCACATCACCATTACCATCATTGTCTATGTCTCCAGAGAATAATTTTGCTACTCTGACCTTACCCTGGTCATTGTTTGGTGTNAAGTTGTCTGTGGTATCATCCATGAAGATCATTGTCTGGCTATAGCTGCNAACATCATCAAGATTGCCTCCGTTATATTCCCAGTCAAATACTGCTTCGTTATAGTGTCCTGCTAAATAAAGGTTTGGTTTTCCATCCTGGTCTGCATCGCCAATACTAAGTTGTCTGAGTCCGCCAGGGTACTCTGCTAGATAGTGAAAGTTAGCAAAGGTGAGTGAGTCTACCCCTGTAGAACAGATAACGGCATAGAAATAACCAGGCGTAAGCAGTGTTCCTGTGAGTGAGTTTGTTCCAGATGTTACCGCAAACATTTCGTTTGTCCCGTTTGAGTCTATATCGGCAATGACAATGCTCTGGTTCGCGCGTTCAGAAACCTCATTGGTAACATAAAAATCTGTCTGATAGTCGTACTCGTCCGGAGTCCCTAAGTTTTCGTAAATAATGATGTGATAATACTCGTAGGCAACGGTGTATATTTCTTTGAGGCCATCCTGATCCAGGTCTCCGACAGATATGTTATAACCGCTCCAGTTTGTTGTTACAGGGTCCTCATATTCAATATTCCAAACAGGGTCTGAGAGGTCACCATTTTCAAGTTCAATGATCATTATTCTGCTAGAGCCTGTTGATCCCCAGGGCCCGTCCATCACTGACACGATGATCTCCTGATTTCCATCGTTATCAATATCTTCCACTAGGATCTGACTTGCCTCCCACACGCTGTCTAAGAGCATGCTCCAGGTTGCGGTAGGTGTATCTGGGAAGGATAGACTCGTTGGGTCCCACTCAAAGATCTGGAGCCCGTCCTGGCCTGAGACGCCGGGTCTGGTATCCATAAGCGCGAGTATCTCTGGATTTTGATCATTATCAATATCACCAACAGCCACACTGCTATAGTTATCATACTGACAGCTAAGAGTAGAAAACGTATATACCCATTTTATATCGATCGAATCATCTGCAACCGCTTCATAGTGGATAACATCATTGCAGAACACCCCGGTGTATGCACTCGCGACAATAAAGTCACCGTAACCGTCATTGTCAAAGTCGTACGGACCGACCATGCTCCAGGGAGGCCCAGCAGGCTCGAGACCGCCACTGCCCCACGGTATAGTCTGCCACTTAACACTGTATGAGCTGTCAATGTCTGTGGCAAGGAGGAGAGTAAGCGGAAAATATAATATGATTANCCTGGTCCAATGTTTTTTATTCATTACAACAAATTCCTGAGATTGTTTTATTGTTTAATTTTATTTTAAGATAGTTATGNATAGCTTCTATTATAATAATTAATGTACTTAAATAATTGTAAATGATTTAGAGAATAATGCAGAGGTATCTATCTATTCTATGCATTTTGGGCATGTGCTTTGTACAAGGGCAGACCCCTTTTTTAGAGATCCGGCCGTACGCGCAGCCGGATTTTATTCAGTATGATATCAAAAATCATGTAGACCACCACTACCCTACNTCAAACATTATAGATGGCAATTTTAGAAGGTTTGACGGGGTTAATCTTACTGAGAATCTAATGTTNCCAAATTGTGACCAGGGNTCATCTTGCTANGATGGNCACGCAGGNGTNGACTNNTATATGCCNGCAGGAACTCCGATCCTTGCGCCAGCTAATGGGTATGTGATCTGGTCTGCGTTTTCACCAGGAGCAGATCCATGTCCAGGCGGGATAGCGCCAAATGGCGACACGGGAATCATTATACTAGCGCATCCGGGGACTGATCATTTTTCTTGTTATTTGCATCTTGAGCCACCTCTAAATGTATCAGTAGGCGAGACAGTGGCCACCGGTGACACGCTGGGCTTTGCAGGAAATACTGGATGTGCGCAGANTCCACACTTACACTTTGAGATAAGGAAGGATGCTTATTTTTTTGATGAGCAGGAAAGCTATGCTGTTGACCCATTCGGGTGGTGGGGNAGCGACCCTGATCCGATTGAGAGTATCCGAGGAAATCGGAGTGAGTGGCTCTGGAAATCATCCTGGGTGNTTGATGATAATGATAATGGTTTTCAGCGTTATTATGGNCCCATGTGGGACAGGATGGAGGTTGGTTTTGGAAATGACTGCTGGGTCGCGCCTCCGGCATCAAATACCTCTGCGAGCAGGCACTATGCAGTATGGGTCCCGGAGCTTGAACAAAGTGGAGAGTATAATATTGATGTATATATACCAAGCGGGTTAGACGCAGCCACCGCGGCTGTCTATGAGATCTATGTAAAAAATGAGTCTGGACAAAGTGAAAAAACCACGGTGGTTTATGACCAATCATCAGACAGTGATAATTTTTCAACACTAGCTACGCTTGATCTTCCTTCAGGGTCAAACTGCAGCGTGATTCTAAGAGATATTGTGGGGAGCGGTTCGTCTGGGTCTTTTGTCGTCTTTGANGCGGTNCGGTTTACTTCTGCTGATAATGTTGGAACAGATGAGCCCTATGTGANATATCCCACACAGAGCATCCTGGATATTAGCAGAGCATATCCAAACCCNTTTAATCCTCGGGTCACTGTAGAGTATGAGCTTAGGCATTTAAATCAGCAGGTCAGTGCATTTGTTACAGATCTTAAAGGCCAGCATATAAAAACCATAAAGAAATTCTATGGTTCTAANGGGATGCACAAGATCAGTTGGAATGGTGATAATGATCATGGCGATAATGTGTCTGCTGGATTATATTTTCTAACAATAAAAGCCGGAAATACAATCAAATCGGCTAAGATATTATTACTAGAATAAAAAATTCAGTAATAAGGCAAAGAGGAGTAGGCACATGAAGTTATTAAAAATAATTCCATCTATATTTATTCTTTCAAACATTTTACTCTCACAGGATGCGACACTGTGCCCGCCGAGATTTTTAGACGCATATTTCTATGATGAAGAGGTATATCTTGTGTGGGAAGATCCTGACAGTTCAAACTTTGGCACAATCTTGTTTGACGAGTGTTTTTTAAGCTGCTCGCTGGCAATTGAGGCAATGAATATAGAGCACTTAATCGACAATGANAGTGGNGGCTGGTTNAGAANNNCCGNNGGTGATAGNNCANNCTGTGGTNCAGGNATGCGGGCTTGCAGTGACGATGGTAACGATGATACTTATTCTGCAATTGCATATTGGTCATCAACCGATTCAGTGATTGACAGCCGGATGTATACCAATGCTATAGATCTTGCGTCCTACTCGACCGCACATCTTGAGTTTTATGAGGGATACTCCTATCCTGAGGATCAGCATGATTCTAACATGGTAGAGATATCTGCAGACGGAGGAGCAACCTGGGANGNNTTNCANTATTCAGACTCTTTTGTTATTCGAGACACGATTACCTACCGGCTGATTGATATTTCTGCTTACGCAGGNCAGCAGGTGCATATCGGTTTTAGATATTTAGATAACCTGGGCAATGGTGAAGGCTGGTATATAGATGACATACGTGTATGGGGTGGNGATGGTACTGAGGCTAGTTTGTGCGGCACGTTCCAGAGTTATGAGATTCTGGTTGATGGTGTATCTGCGGGAGTNACAACTGATATAGACTACAGCGTAACAGGTCTTGAGAATGGGACAGAATATTGTTTTGAGATAGCCGCTGTGTATGAGGAAGGGACATCCGCTCCTTGTATAGAGGACTGTGCGGTCCCTATGGGCCCGTTTATTATCGAGCCAACGACGGTTAACTTTCCAGAGCTAAACGCTGGGGACTATATGGAGTCAAGTAGCTACTTTCTTAATTTTGATACGCTGAATCTTGATTTTAGCATATTCGCATCCCCGGTTGCAGACCTTAGTGTCTACCCAGATTTATTAGAAGATGATTTTGAGACCGATGATATAGCACAGTCAACTATAGGCACAGCTTTCCATGATACCACAGAACTGGGTACTCTTATCATCGGCTGGTGGGAACATGGAGACTCTTCAACAGCATCATCGGCCTATTTAACCTATTACACTCCAGAAGATGGAGGGTCTTTTGCCTATCTGAATGACGATNNNATAGGAGATGGTTTTGAGTTTAACACAGAAGATGCTTTGATGTTCTCTGATCCTGTTGATGTACCAGACCTCAGCTTTGGGCCTGTATATTTAATGACTGANATTNTNTTNCCNCAGCCGGATGGTCCTTGTTGGATGNATGATCTCTATTCAGAGTTTGCCCAGATACTTGTTACGACAGATGAAGGTTGTGTTGATGACCTAAGTGATACACCATGCGATAGTGCAAGCTGGCAGGTGGTGGATTCGACATTTACAACCGGATGGTATTGGGCCTCTCACATGTATAATATTACTCCAATGCTTGAGGGCGGGACCAGTTTTAGGGTTGGATTTACATATGACGATTGTGGTGGTAACTGGGGCTATGGTATTGGCATTGATAATGTAAAGATTAAACATGGGGATGACTTTACCTGGCTATCCATTTCTCCTTACAANGGGAAAACAAGTTTTTTTGGAGGATATAATGACACGGTTGAGATTACGATAGGTGCATACTCAACCTATGATGGTTTTGATGATGGTGAGACTGCCTATATTTCATACGGTGTAAACCTTGAAAATTTGGCGACTATGTCGATCAATACTGGGGTAGTCATGTCCTCTGATGATGATGTCATTCCAGGNGTGTTTAAGCTCCACCAGAACTATCCAAATCCGTTCAACCCAGAGACAATGATACAGTTTGATGTTCCGCAGAGGGTCGATCTAACGCTTAGCGTGTATGATCTACTTGGGCGGAGAGTAAAAACTCTTGTAAAAGATAATCTAGATATAGGCTCATACAATGTTAAGTGGGATGGCTCATCAGATGCTGGAGAAATGCTCTCATCTGGGATGTATTTCTATGAGCTTCACAGTTCGAAGTTTCACTCTGTGAAAAAACTAATACTTGTTAAATAGTTTATAAGTATATCGACGATATATTTATAAAAGTTTATTAATTATGTATACTATNTTTATAAAATATTTACCAGATTGTAGAGTATTATTTTATCTTTTGTTTACGATAGGATTGGTCCAAGCTGGGACAACGGGAAAATTGGCTGGAAGGGTCACGATAAAAGGCTCCGGAGAGCCAATGATCGGTGCAAATGTACTGATCAATGAGACTGATCTTGGTACCGCGACAGATGCAGAGGGTAACTATTATATTCTTCAGATTCCTCCAGGTAAATTTTCAATAA
>PAVC01000008.1 GCA_002713885.1 Fidelibacterota bacterium | reverse complement strand
TTCAATTATTGTATGTTAATCAATGTTATTTCTGATATAGTAGAAACAGAAAAGCCCCTGACGGAAATCAAGGGCTTATTGTCGGTGGGCGTTGAGAGATTTGAACTCCCGACTTCCTCCTTGTAAGGGAGGCACTCTGACCAGCTGAGTTAAACGCCCATTATTATAAAATGAATTTAAACTGCCTTTTTTACCTTCGAAGGTGTATTTCTTGTTTTTTTCTTTCCTTTCAATTCAGGGATAGCAACATCAATTACATCCATCATTTCTTTGGCAAAATGGAATTCTAAATCTTTCTTAATATGCTCTGGGATATCTTCAAGATCTTTACGATTGTGATCAGGTAATATTATTGTTTTTATACCTGAACGATGAGCCGCAGTAACTTTTTCTTTTACCCCTCCAATCGGTAAGACATTACCTCTTAGAGTAATCTCCCCTGTCATAGCTACTTTGCTTTTTACAGGTTTGCCAGATAGTAGGGAAACTATAGAAGTAAACATACCTACACCGGCTGATGGTCCATCTTTCGGAATTGCACCCGCAGGTACATGTACGTGAATATCTGTTTTTTCATTAAAGTCATTTTCGAAATCAAGAATATCTGTATGTGAACGCACATAAGTCATAGCTGCAGTCGCTGATTCTTTCATTACATCCCCCAATTGACCAGTTAGAGTTAGGATTCCCTTTCCTTTCATTTTTGATGCTTCAATAAATAAGATATCACCGCCGGCTGCTGTCCACGCAAGACCAGTTACTACGCCAGGTTTTGTAGTCCGTTCTGCAAGATCTGAATAAAATCTTGGTGCGCCTAAATATTCGGTTACTTTCTTCTTAGAAACTCTAACCTTCTTTGAATTTTTTTCAACTTTATCTCTGGCTACCTTCCTAAATACATTCGCTATTTCACGCTCTAGGTTTCTTACACCTGCTTCACGGGTATAAGAATTAATCAATTCTTTAACGCCCACATCATCAAGTGAAACGTCTTTAGTTGTAAGCGCATTTTCTTCCATTTGCTTAGGAATTAAATGTTTTTTTGCAATTTGCACTTTTTCATCCATTATATAACCTGAGAAATCAATGATTTCCATTCTGTCTTTTAGTGCAGGGGGAATTGGGTCTTGATAATTTGCAGTAGCAATGAACATAGTATTACTTAAATCAAAATCAACTTCTAAATAATGATCAGCAAAAGTATTGTTTTGTTCTGGGTCTAATACTTCTAGCAAAGCTGAAGATGGATCACCACGAAAATCCATTCCTAACTTATCAATTTCATCTAACATAAAGACCGGATTGTTTGTACCTGCTTTTTTTAAAGACTGAATGATCCTTCCTGGAAGTGCACCAATATATGTTCTTCTATGTCCACGTATCTCTGCTTCATCGCGTACACCGCCTAAAGACATTCGTACAAATTCACGCCCCATCGATCTTGCAATTGATTTTCCCAGAGATGTTTTACCAACACCAGGGGGGCCTGCAAAACATAAGATTGGACCTCGGATTGCACCATCGGGGTCCTTCTTCATTTTTAATGCACGAACTGCAAGATATTCAAGGATTCTTTCCTTTACCTTTTCCAGTCCATAGTGATCTTCATCAAGAATTTTATTAGCATCTTTAACATCAATGGAATCTTCTGATTTTATTGACCAGGGTAATTCTGTTAACCAATCCAAATAAGTTCTTGAAACTGTATACTCAGGTGACTGAGATGGTATTTTTGATAATCTATCTAATTCTTTTAAGGCAACCTTCTCTGCCTCTTTTGGCATTTTTGCTTTTTTAATCGCATCCTCAATCTCTTTTAATTCAACTTGCGATTCATCTTCACCTAATTCCCGCTTAATGGCTTTCATTTGTTCTCTTAGATAATACTCGCGCTGCGATTTACTTATTTCATCATGGACTTCAGTCTGGATCTCTTCGCCAAGTTTGATCCTTTGAATTTCTTTCGTTAAAATATTAATAGATTTTTCTACCCTACTTTTAATATCAAGCTCTTCCAGTACATCTTGCTTTTCAGGGTTTGAAACAGTAAGTAATGAAACTGCGCGGTCAGCTAAACGAGCCGGTTTCTGAATATTAGAAAGCATCCCAGTGTGTTCCTCACTTAGATTAGGAGCAACTTTAATTAATTCATTAAAAACTTGTCGAAGATTATTTGCTAAAGCGTCTATTTCAACGTCATCCGAATATTTATTATCGGACATTCGTTGCACTACGGCGCGGTAATAAGGATCTTTCTCTTTATAATCTAGAATCTTGACTCTGTCTATTCCTTGCACAATTGCTGACTTACTATTATCAGGCATATCAAATACTTTAAGTACGACAGCTAGCGTTCCGAATGAATACATTTCATCTGGCTCAGGATTTTCAATTGATCCATCTTCTTGTGCTACAACAACAATATGTTTACTGCTAGATGGCAGCTCATTAATTAGCTTTAGAGATTTATCTCTACCAATATAAATAGGAATGACTTGTTGCGGAAAAAGAACAGTATTCCGCAATGGCATTACTGGATACGATTCGCTTTCTTCTAGCAGGTCTTCATTAAAATCTTTTTCAAAATCTTCACTCATGATATTCCTTTTGATTTGTCCTTAATTAATGAGTCAAACTTTGTGCCATTAATTTAAATATGCAATTTTGACATATAATTTACAAATAACTGCCAATTTTATGCCTAAATGGTTCATTTTTCTAATATGTGACAGCTTGCACAGTTTTCACGAAATTCATGGGGGATCTTTTTTGCAACGACTGGTCCAGCACCAAAATTCATTTTTCGCTCAGTTGCATGGCATTGCAAACATGTCTGTTCATCGATAAACTGTAAGTGCGCAGGAAGCCTTGATAATTTAGGAGGGACTTTCCCATCAATTAAAATTAATGGTGATTCTTCACTTAATAAGTCCGGATTTGATTCAATCCCCTGATCTGCATATACCAACCAAACAAGCATAAATCCTGAGACCACAACTAAGCCATAAATTAAGCTTTTATTTTGGATCATACTTTTTCTGAAACTAACCTGGCTTGTTCATCAGCATGATATGAACTTCTAACTAATGGTCCAGATTCAACTACTTGAAAGCCTAACTCTAGCCCTTTTTGTTTGTAGTATAGAAATTCTTCATCTTGCACATACCGTTTTACTTCAAGATGATCTGTAGTTGGTTGCAAATATTGTCCAATAGTGAAAATCACAACTCCAAGATCAACTATTTCTTTCATGGTTTCGATTACTTCATCTTTTGATTCTCCCAAACCAACCATCATTCCGGTTTTGGTTTTCAAACCAAAATCCACAGATCGTTTTAAAACTTCCAAGCTCCTTTTCCAAACTGCTTGAGCTCTAACTTTTTTACTTATACGTTCTATGCATTCAATATTATGGGAAAATATCTCAGGCTTAGCATTAAAAACTATGTTCAGTGCAGGTTGATACCCTTGAAAGTCCGGAGTTAAAACTTCTACCGTACATTGGGGCACATGTTTATGTATCTGCTTTATAGTATCAGCCCATATTCTAGCTCCAAAGTCACCTTTCAAATCATCACGGTCAACTGATGTAATAACTACATGTTTTAAATTCATCTTTTTTATAGCCATGGCTGATCGAAAAGGTTCCATTTTATCTAACTGCTTAGGTAAACCAGTCTTAACAGAACAAAATCCACATGCCCTAGTACAAATATCCCCTAATATCATTATGGTAGCAGTTCCCCTATCCCAGCATTCATATATATTTGGACAACGAGCTTCTTCACAAACAGTATGAAGTTGATTTTTCGATACTGTTTTTTCAACAAATTTGTATCCTTTGCCAAATTGAATACGAATCTTTGGTTTTTTTGAAATCATGGTTTTGTTTACTATCATGATTCGTCGACTTTCTGAAATAAATAAATCATATACCTTTTATACTTTTTAAAATCCTTGCTATCAAGAAGTGAAAGTTGTTTCATCTTATCATCTACTTTTTTACCAAAAGCCTTTTTTATTACTTTTAAAATAAAAGGATGATTTTTACCTAAATAATTTGATGAATATTCAAAAGTAGGAAAGATAAATCTTTCCATTAGTGCCTTTGCACCATCTAACGTTGGCATAGTATTTTCAGTTTGATCAAACTCTTTAATTAATTTGAAGCCATATTCTTCAGCTTTCTTGATATAACTTTTCTCATCATGTGAAGCCTTAATATGCCAATCACCACTTCCATCATTATGATAAAGGAAATAATCAGAAGCCAATAAATAACCCCCATCTCGTACAGTTTTTTGTGCAGTTTTCCATCCAGGTTCGATCTCTATATAGCAGGCACTTTCACTTTCAAATACTAGGTCATATTTTTTTTCTGGTTCAAAGTTTTCAAACTTTGATCTATGAAATTTTACTTGTCCATCATATTTCTCTTTAAAAACGGTTTCTTGATATTCATCAGGAGATAATGCTTCAACTTCATATCCTTTAGATATAAGATAACTTGAATTACCTCCAATTCCAGCACCGACATCTAAGATCGTCTTTACTTCGTCAGGGATAAAGGAAGCCAAATGTTCAATATAGCGACCTTGTGCTTTTACCATATTATCTAATGTTAATTCATTTGGGTCTATCGATTCAGGATCATCCCAAAATCCATAATGTAGATAAGGAGAACGAATGGATTCTGAATAAAGTTTTAATACATGATCAATTGGCATTATAATAAACTTTCCAAATCAATCTTCTCAATATTTTCGCGAACTGATTCAATAAATTGACTACCTCCTGCACCATCAATTAAACGATGATCAAAGCCAAGTGATAAATACATCATACTTTTAATACCTATAGTATCACCATCATTTGTTTCTATAACAACAGGCCTTTTCTTTACGACTCCAACACCTAAGATTCCAACGTTTGGCTGATTAATAATGGGGGTTCCCATTGTTACATTGAAAACTCCAAAATTAGAAATAGAAAAAGTTGATCCTTGGAGCTCATCTATATTCAATTCTTTGTTTCTAGTTCTCAATACTAGATCACGAACTTTTCTGCATATTCCTAAGAAATTTAATTCTTCACAGTTTAATATAACTGGTACCATAAGTCCATTGTCTACTGCAACGGCCATGCCAATATTTATATTTTTATGATAAATAATTGAATTTTCATCTAAAGATGAATTCATATCAGGAAATTGGCCTAGTGCTTTAACACATGCCTGAATTATGAACGGAGTATAGGTTAAACTATACCCTTCTCTTTGAGAAAAAGATTCTTGCTTAAGTAAAACATAATCAACAATCTTTGTCATATCAACCTCAGTCATCACATAAACATGTGCCGAAGTATCAATGCTCGATCTCATATGATCTGCAATTAATTTTCTCATATGATCCATCTCCACTTTATCTTCATCTGAAGAAAAAATATGAGATGGTATATTTCGATCTTCTGAAATTGTTTTAACAATTGGATCTTGCCGATTCTTAATATAACTAAGAATATCTACTTTTGTTACTCTACCACCTTTTCCACTACCCTCAATGGTCATTAATTCATCATATTCGATATTATTCTCTACAGCAATTCTATTTACAACAGGCGTGAAAAATTTCTTCTCAATTGATTTTGATTTAATAGAAACTTTTTTCTGATCAACTGGTTTTGATTCAATATTTTTTTCAATATCTAATGCTTCTTTTTCTTCTAAGGGTTTTTCAACAACAGAAGCATTTGAATCAGTTTCAACTCTTGCAATCACAGCACCTACTTCCATCACATCATTTGCTTGCCCAATAATTTCGATCAATACTCCTGCTGTAGAACTCGGAATTTCAGAATCAACTTTATCTGTGCCAATCTCAAGTATTATTTCATCCATTTTAATTGGGTCACCTACTTTTTTTCTCCATTCAATGATGGTTCCTTCAGTTATGGACTCACCCATTTTTGGCATTACAATATCTACAATCATTAATACTCCAATAACTCAATTAATGCATTTTGAATATCACTGTTTTGAACTAATACTTTTTCTTCTAAATACCAATTATAGGGCACATGTGCATCAGCCGACCCTACTCTTTTTACCGGACCATCTAAATATTCAAAATTGTTTTCTCCAATTAAAGCTGCGATTTCCGCACCGGGACCATTCGTTAAATTGTCTTCATGAACAACTAAAGCTTTACCAGTTTTTACCACAGAGGAACTGATAGTCTCATGATCCAATGGATTTAATGTTCTGAGATCAATAATCTCAACCACATCTTGTTCGAGTTCACATGCTTTAACAGACTCTATACACTTTTGAACCATTGCTCCCCAAGTTATTATCGTTAATATATTGCCTTCTTGCACAATTTTTGCTTTACCAAATGGTAATATATAGTTTTTGTCAGGCTCTGGTGTAGAAGAAAATCCTTGGCGATACAATCCTTTATGTTCCATAAAAATTACTGGATCATCCATGCGACAAGCTGCCTTCAGTAAACCTTTTGCATCGGTAGCATTAGATGGATAAGCAATCTTTATACCCGGCATATGCAT
This sequence comes from Fidelibacterota bacterium, assembly GCA_002713885.1. GTDB lineage: Bacteria > Fidelibacterota > Marinisomatia > Marinisomatales > UBA1611 > TMED80. The sequence goes on along the minus strand of PAVC01000008.1, from coordinate 11,415 downwards.
AAAATATCCATCAATAGATTGACTATGGCATATTGCACCATGAATATAACCACCCACAGGTACTCGAATTACCAATGGACATTTCCAATTTCCATTGGATCGATAACGCATTGAAGCTAACTCATTTCTAATCTGCATCATTGCTGGCCAGATGTAATCTCCAAATTGTATTTCAACACATGGTTTCCAACCTGTAACCGCAAGTCCAATTGCAGTTCCAATAATTGATGCCTCAGCAAGTGGAGAATTAAAAACTCGATCTTTTCCAAATTGTTTTGTCAAACCTTTTGTTGCAGTAAAAACTCCGCCTTTTGGATCAGCAATATCTTCTCCATATATAACCATTTTTTTATTAAATGACATCTCCTCAGACATAGCATGATTTATTGCATCAACTAGTACCACCTTTTCATTAATTGTCTTTAACGAAGTTTCTTTTAAATTGTTTTGGTCAGAATAAACATGATCTAAGGCAGTAGATATATCAGGATGATTTTGCTTATCAGCCCATTCTGCATCCTTATTAACTTGCTCAAAAACTTTATTCCTTATAGTCTCAAAATCGTTAGCTGAAGCAACTTTTTTATTTACACAATATTTTTCAAATTGAGCTATTGGATCTCTTTTTTTATCGGATTCTAAATCTTTGTCAGATCTATATTTTCGTTGGTCATCAGATGAAGAATGGGGTAACAACCGAACAACGTGAGATATAATAACTGATGGTCCTTTCCCTTTTCTTGCTCTATCTACAGCTTGTTTAAATGCAAGGTCAGTTTCAAAAAAACTTGTACCATCAACATCAAATCTTGATAGATTTTGGTAACCACCAACCATTGAATAAACAGAAGCCCCTGAAGTCTGCTCTGATATATGCACACTTATTGCATATTGATTATCTTGAATATGAAATATTACCGGTAGCTTCTCACGGCTAGACCAATTTAAAGCTTCATGAAACTCTCCTTCACTTGTACTACCTTCGCCTGATGAAACATAGACAACTTCTTTTGTTTTTTCCCATTTCCTTGACATTGCACAACCGACTGCCTGTAAAAACTGTGTTCCGGTAGGACTTGATTGACTTACTATTCTCAAATTTTTATGACCATAATGCTGAGGCATTTGTCGACCTCCTGAATTCGGATCATCATCACGAGCTAAAAATGACAGGAGCTGCTCTTTTCCTGTCATCCCAAGTCCTAGACATAATGCAGCATCTCTATAGTATGGATAAACCCAATCTTTTCCAGCATTCAAATTATTAGATGCTGCCAATTGTGCGCTTTCATGCCCAGAACAGCCAATATGAAAATACGCTTTACCTTGCTTAAGTAAAATCAACTGTTTTTCATCCAAGGTTCGCGCAAGATACATTTTATTATAAATATCTAATAATTCCTTTTTTTGAAAGCCGTGTAATCTAGCCATTAGTCGAATCTCACTTCTTCATGTGAAAGAATATTCTTAAAATATTTAATAATTGTATTTTTTACCTTATTAATATCCTGTTTACTACCCATTATTTTTTCCATAGATGTAACGCCATAATCAAATATCCCACAGGGTATAATCCCATCAAAATATCTAAGATCAGTATTTACATTAAGAGCTAATCCATGCATCGTAACCCATCTAGATATTCTAACTCCTTGTGCACCAATTTTTTCATCACCGACCCAAACGCCGGTTAGGCCATCTTTTAGTTCTGCTTTTATTTCAAAATCTGATAGCGTATCTATAATTATTTTTTCCAATGTTCTCATATACCAAGAAACACTTTTAACGAATCTATTTAAATCCAAAATTGGATAAACCACAATTTGTCCTGGACCATGAAAAGTTATATCCCCACCTCTTTCAATCCTAAACACTTGTATCTCTTCTGATGCAGATTGAAGTAGATGATTATCATTTGCATTTTTACCTAAAGTATATACTGGCTCATGTTCCACTATAATAAGAGTATCTGGTTCTTTACCTGATACAACCTTCTTGTGATATTCTTTTTGAATATCCCATGCAGAATTATAGCTCATTCTGCCAAGGTCCAATATGTTCATAGATGATTGCATTTACTGATGAATTCCCTGTCCATACGCATCTTGTGCTGCTTCCATAATAGCTTCGGAAAGAGTCGGGTGCGCATGCATTGTTATAGCAATCTCTTGCCATGTTGTCTCTAAAGCTTTAGCTAATGTCAGCTCCGCAATCAATTCTGTAGCATCATTACCTATAATATGACAACCAAGTAATTCACCATATTTTTCGTCAAAAATGATTTTTATAAATCCTTCTGAAGATCCAATAGCAAGTGCTTTGCCGCTTCCGCTAAAGTTAAAACGGCCTACTTTTAATTTATATCCTTCATCCTTAGCAGCTTTTTCAGTGAGTCCCATAGAAGCAACTTGTGGCTGGCAATAGGTGCATGCGGGTATATTACTATAGTCTAATGGATGTGCTTTTTTTCCTGAAGCATGTTCAGCAGCGACATGACCTTGAGCGGATGCGACATGAGCTAGCCAAGGAGGGCCGGAAACATCTCCTATTGCGTAAATATTTGGAACAGATGTTTCATTAAATTCATTAATTACAATTGAACCACGATCTGTTTTTATTCCAATATCCTCTAATCCTATTCCTTCAATATTACCACACACGCCCATTGCAACTAAAACTTTTTCAGCTTCAATAATCTTTGAAGTTTTTCCCTTTTCAAGAGTAACCTTAATATTTTTCTGCAATTTCTTAACTTTGGATACTTTAGTCCCTGTATAAATATTAATGCCTGATTTTTTAAATAGTTTTTCTAGTTCCTTTGAGATTTCTAAATCTTCATTTGGTAAAATATTTGGCATCATTTCAATTAAATGAACATCGCTCCCAAATTCATTGAAAAAATATGCAAATTCAGCACCAATAGCACCGGCACCAATAATAATTAACTTTTTTGGAGGAGAATCAACTACCATAGCTTCTTTTGATGAAATTATATTTTTATCATCAAACTCTATTTCAGCAAATTTTTTTGCTCTGCCTCCAGTTGCTATAATAATTTTTTTTGCCTGAACCTTTTGTTCTTTTTTTCCGTTACTAACTATAATCTCTGATTTGGAATTAAGTATTCCTCTACCAACGATATGTTTTATTTTATTTTTTTTCATTAAAAATTCAATACCTTTTGATAGATTTAAAGAAATATCTCTACTACGCTTAACTGTCTGAACAAAATCAATATTATATTTTGGTACTTGAATCCCAAATTGTTTACTATTTTTGATATAGTGGAGAATTTCTGCACTTTTTAATAATGCCTTTGTTGGTATGCACCCCCAATTAAGGCATACCCCTCCTAGTCGATTCTGATCAATGATTGCTGTTTTGTTACCCAATTGTGCAGACCGTATTGCTGAGACATAACCTCCAGGTCCTCCTCCCAAAACTACAATATCAAAAGCTGCCATTACTTTACTTACTTATAATACTTAAGAATTCAGCTCTAGTCTCAGCTGATTTTCTGAATTGTCCTAACATTGCTGAAGTAGATGCTAAACTATTTTGTTTTTCAACGCCCCGCATCTGCATGCATAGATGTCTACCTTCCATCACAACTGCAACTCCAATTGCTTCCAAGATTTCTTGTATCGTATAAGCAATCTCATCTGTTAATCGTTCCTGAACCTGTAATCTTCTTGAAAACATATCAACTATTCTGGGAATTTTAGAAAGCCCAATTATCTTACCATTAGGCAGATAACCAACGTGTGCTCTACCAAAAAAAGGTATCATATGGTGCTCGCATAATGAAAAAAATTCAATATCTCTAACCACAATCATATCTTTACAATTTTCACTAAAAATCGCATTATTAATGACATCGTCAATTTTAGTACGGTATCCTTGTGAAAAATAATCCCAAGCCTTAGCTACGCGAGTTGGGGTTTTAATTAAACCTTCCCTATTTACATCTTCACCAATTAATTGAAGCAATTCTTTTGTTATGGATTCTAATCTATCATAATTATTAGTCATTAAGTTTTCCTTCTAAATAAATTAATTTTCTCAAACTAGTCGGGTGATACCTTATCCTTGAGTCCCCAAACTCCAATATAGAACAACGGAGTGTCAAACAATGCAATGAAAAATTTGAATAAGTAGGATGCTATAATAAGATTTACAAGATCAGCAATAGTGCGAATATTACCCCCAAGGTTATTAGCAAAATAAAGAACTGATAGAATTGCAGTTGTATCAACTAATTGACTTACAACTGTAGATAAATTATTACGCACCCATAAGTATTTGCCCTTGGTTAAGTTCTTCCAGAAATGAAATAATTTTACATCAACGCTTTGTGCAACTAAGTATGCAAACATTGAAGCAATAACATTACCAATCATAAAACCATATACACTCTCAAATGTGGAAGTTGCTCCTGATACGCCTGATGCATCCTTTAAATAATGGCCTAGCATCATTAGTCCCAACATAAAAAAATTCATTGCAAAACCTACCCAAACCAAAACCTGAGCTCGCTTTTTGCCATATAATTCACAAATAAGATCCGTTGCCAAAAAAGTAAATGGATAGGCAAGAGTTCCGGCAGGCACGATTAATCCGAAAACATTAACAAATTTTGTCGTTCCAATAATATTACCAACAACAAGTGATGTTAAAAAAATGCTACTGAGAAATAAAAAAAGCTTTTCTTTAAACTTCATAATTATTATTTCCCATAATAATCAGTAAATATTGTTGGTGTCTCCTTTAATCGAATTCGATATAGCTTTGCACCTTTAAGGCTAGGTTCAATTTGTAACCAAATAAATTGCGCCAAGTTTTCAGAACTAGGTTGTTTATCTTTAAACCATTCAACTTCTTTTTCAAATTGAGTGTGGTCTAAAACATCTATAACATACTTATTTACAATTTTTTTTAAATGACCCAAATCCACTATAAAACCAGTATCATCATCAACTTCTCCTGTTACCATTACCTCTAATGTATAATTATGACCATGGACTTTAGAATCAGGACCAAAAACATTTTGATTCTTTTTATCAGACCAATCCTTATGTCCATATTGATGAGCCGCATTAAAGTAAAATAATTTTGTTAAATATAAATTTTTCATTTATTTGTATGATACAACTATTTATTAATAGTGAATTTACTTATTTGCCAGTAATAGTTAGAAATTATTTATTTGAGCTGATGGACAATATGGTGCGATTACACATTCATTACAATTCGGTCTTCTTGCGACACAAACTGCCCTGCCATGATCAATGATCATATGCGTAAGACTTACCCATTCATTATCATTAAATAATTTCATTAGAGCAAATTCTATTTTTTTTGGATCTCCTGTATTAACAAATTTCAGAAGGTTCATAATTCGAATCATATGTGTGTCAATAACCATAGAAGGAACATTATATATTTCTCCAAGAACACAATTAGCAGTCTTCCGACCTACGCCAGGAAGCCTAACCAGGTCCTCTAAATTATTGGGAACTTTTCCATTGTATTCCTCAACAATCACTAAACTTGCAGATTGAATATTTCGAGCTTTTTGATTATGATAACCGCATGAATGAATATCTTTTGCTAAGAGGCTTACATTACAAAAAGCAAAATCAGATGGTGAAGGATATTTCTCGAATAAATTTTGAGTAACTTGATTCACTCTATGGTCCGTACATTGAGCTGATAAAATTGTAGCTATCAATAATTCATGTGGTGAACTATAGTTTAGTGAACATTTTGAATCAGGATAATTTTCTTTAAGAACTTCAACTACTTTTTTAGCTCGGGCTTTTTTATCAGTGTTAGTTTCCCTCACTTCGACATTTCTATCAATATTCTTTTTATATTTTTTGCTATAGATGCTTTTGGCAATATCATATCACATCCAATTGACTTATAATCATCTAGAAGACCTTTCTTCACTTTGTCCATATATCCAATTAAAGTGATACCACTTTGGTTTTTCACTTCAGCAACAAAATCTTGGTCGGCAAATTTTTCTTCATCTAAATCAATAATACCAATTTCGCAATGATCCGGTAAATCATAAATGGATTCAGCAAAAGTAATATCTATATCCATTTCAACTAAATGATTTGATAGCTCTGTTCCTTTTTGAAAATCTTTTATAAATAATGCAATATTTTTCATTTTAACTTTTCAAGACTGGCACAAGATCCCAATCAAAATCTCTACAATCATTTAACTCACTATAAACTATTTCAACAGCCTCAATAGAAGATTTCAAATCTGAAAGATTTATGTCGCGATGCATACCGTTATAATCTTCAAACTTTTGTTGACATTTTTTTAATAAGTTTTTGGCGCCTGTTAAATTTCCATTACCTAAGTGAACAAAACTTACAGACAATTGAATCAATCCTTGGACAAATTTTCTATCTGGGAAATTATAATCAGACCACAAGTCTTCCCATGCTTCGTGAGCTTCAAAATATTCTCCTTTGTCATATTCATCCAAACCTCTTTGAAAAAGCTCGGACATCTTATCTGAGTTATTCACTTATAATTACTGATTTTTTTAATCTATAATGCTTTCCATCAAAGTGGACTTTACAAGCTTGATGTAAAGGATCATGTTCAAAAAATATTGTCCAATCTTCTTCAACTGCCTTAGGTATTAATTTACTTTTTTCTTTAAGTGTTAAACCTGAATGAATATCGTATCCCATGATCCATGGCAAAGGGATATGTGCAGCCATTGGAATTAGATCTGCCATATACATAATAGTTTCTGAACCATCAGTTAATTTTGGTAACATCATTCCAATTGTATGGCCATATGATAATTCTATTTCAATATTTGGTAAGAAAGGTTCCTTACCATCAACTAGTTCTATCATTCCATTTTGTGCTAAGACAGACCAGTCGTCTTTCAAAAAACTACCTTGATCTCTTTCGGAAGGAGAATTTGCAAGGTCCCAATTTTCATTCTGCATCCAATAAGTTGCATTTTGAAAAACAGGTACCAATTTTTCATTCATTATTTTTGTATTTCCACCAATATGATCAAAATGTAAATGAGTACAAAAGACATCTGTTATATCATCAGGTGAAAATCCATATTTTGACAATGATAAACTCAAATTAATTGATTCGGTATCAATATTATACATTGATTTAAACTTCTCTTGCCATTTATCACCATTCCCAGTATCAATTAATATTTTACGATCATGGCCAACTAATAATAATGATCTTGTAACTATTTCAATCCGGTTATTCTTATCTGATGGGGCCTCTTTTTCCCACAATGCCTTAGGAATAATTCCAAACATAGTTCCGCCATCTAGCCCGAATCGACTTGTCTCAATACTATAGAGCTTGTAACCAGCTATATTCATTATAATAAATTCATAATTCGATTAGAAATATATGACAGATGTATTGGATTTGCATTATTTGACAAATATCGAAGAGACTCAAGCTCAATAATTTTTTTTGGGCTATCAATTAATTCTTCAGCAATCTCAATAAAATATCTTCCCCCACTTTTTACATACTTTGACAGATCGGAGATTTCTTTATTTTCATTAATTATTTTTTTTGAATTTGATTCTTGTTTTGATAACCAATAAGAAATTTCTCGAACAAAACCTAACTTCCTAATTGAATCAATATTCCATAGTCTATGTGCTGATGTCAAAGTTCCAATTTGATTATTATAAATATTATTATCTATATCAAATTTGATTTCAATATTTTCATGAGCATCTGGTAATTCTGTTTTTACTATTTCTTTTATTAGACATCGAGTATAATGCCATGTTCCAACTATTTCTTTATCAAAATTCATTACACGATGTAAATGATATGTGAACAACCCTAATCGATTAAAATCGTGCAAAGCAAGCTCAATCAGAATCTCAAAAGCACTTAATCCATTCTCGCTTACTAAATGTAGTCGAGCTGCTTCTTGCTCCATTTTTTCATAATCATAATTTGCACATGATTCGATTAAGTCAGATGTAAATACTGTAAGTCCTATGCCTTTTTTTGCAATTTGATCTAGAAACTCTTGGTCATCTTCTCTTTTAGGATATTGATTTGATGTTTGACCTAATGAGTTCAATAATATTTTTGATGGCTGATCCTTATCATCACCAATAATATTTTTTATTGAATTTAAAAAAATAATTGGATGATCAATTGAAAGTCCGTCATATTTTGAAATAACGCACCGATCAAAATGCCCCTTAATTGTTTCTACTAGAGACACAATTATTTTTTATCATTTTTTTTCTTAGGCGCATCAATATCAAAGAAAATACTCAGAGACAGTCCTGTTAATCGCGAAAATTCCGAAGGAAATCCGGTAGCAGAATCTTTCATGGGTTTATCTGCAAATCTTGGTGGGTTATCTGGTGAGCTCGGATCATATTTTGGATTAAATAATTGTTTGATTGGCAATGATGCTGGGTCATGAAAATAACCAAATTCTACCCCCCATCGTGGATTGGACTGGAACCCCATTAGTAAGCCAAGTCGGTTACTTGAGTTATTAGTAATGCCATTCTGGATGATCATTCCTCTGAACCCTATCCATCTCGATTTTAGATAACCATTATCTGCTTTATTTGTTTTGAATTTATAGTAGGTAGCATCAATGTTATAATTTGGGTTTAAAGACCATGCTAAATTGATTAGATCCCATTTATTTTCTTTATGGAAAACTACACGGCTATAGTCAATGCCAGTACCATATATAGGCAATCCAACGCGAAAACCAATTTCACTTTTATCACTAATTCCTTTACGATACCACATATAAGGGGCCACATTNTCTACAGATAACGCATAACCTTTTCTTGATTTTCCAGCTTCTGGCAAATGAGGGTTAATTACAGGGTGTGAGGCACAACCGACAAATATAAGAAAACATAGATCTATTGGAATGACCCATCTCATAAATAAAAAATAAGATTTATCTTTAGAAGAAAAAATGGCTTTTGTTAAAAAGGAATCAATGGACCAATTAAATAAATCAGNTATTTTTTTTAACCCATTCAGTAGTAATTGACTTTGGCCTCATAATGGGTATACCCATTGCGCGATTGATTACCATTTGAGAAATAATACCCATGGTACGTGATATACTAAATAGTACCGTATAGTAATTAAATTCTTTTAACCCGTAAAAATATAATAGTGAACCCGATGCAGCATCCACATTAGGCCATGGATTTTTGGCTTTACCATGTTCTTTTAAAACATTAGGTGCAACCTCATAAAGTTTTTCAACAATAGAAAAGATATTATCATTTATAATATGTTTCTTTCCAAAAGATAAGAATGCAGTGAATCNTGGNTCAGGACATCTTAGTACAGCGTGACCATATCCAGGGATAACNCGTCCATTCTGCAACCTATCCCAACAGAATTTTTCTAACTCCTGCTTATCTGGAGCCCCATTAAAATAATCATGAACCTCCAAAACAAATTTTAAACATTCTTGATTAGCTAAACCATGGAGTGGACCAGCTAAACCATTTAGACCGGCAGCCACAGATAGAAAAGGAGAAGACAATGCAGATGAGACGGTCAATGAACTAAAAGCACTTACATTCCCTCCTTCATGATCACAATGCAGCATCAAATAAAGTCGCATCAATTTTTTGAAATCATCTCCTTCAAAACCTAGCATATGAGCATAATTCCCAGCCCAATCTAGATTGTTTCCTGGTTCAATTCGCTCTCCTTTATTGAATCGCATGCGATATATTCCTGCGGCAATTCCTGGCAGAGCACCAATGAGCCTAATTCCATCATCTAATGTCCATTTCCAATAATCTTTCTTGGGTACGCCTTTATCATATTTTTTTACGAATTCACTATCCACCTGCATAGATTGAATTGCAATTGTAAGCATTGTCATAGGATGCGAATCATCAGGTAGAGAAGAAAGAACATTCCAAACATATTCGGGTACGTTATTGTGGGCATTGAGTTGATTTTGGATATCCTCTTTGGCAGCTTGATCTGGCAAATCACCAGTTAATAATAAATAAAACACCTCTTCAGGAAGAAGCTGTGTTATTTCTAGCAATGGATAACCACGAATTATCAAACCTTTATCAGCTGAAACAGCTGATGTCTCACAAATCAGCCCTTTTATTCCCCTCATTCCGCCATAAGCCTGATTTACACTGACATCACTAATTTTCTTTTCACCAGCCTGTTCAAGAACAGTATGTATTTCATCTTGCCAATGGGATATTTTTTCAGATAATACTTTTTGTAGCATTCTTACCTAACTAGTAAAATTCATTGTTAAATACTCCACAATTTATGAAAGAAAAGATAAATATAGTTTGTCAAATCACTTTAAAAAAGTGAGATAATCATCAAAATTAGATAGAGTAATGTCTGCTAAAGCACAAATATTTTTTCTCTTAATATTTTCAGTAAAAGCAAAAAAATGAGTTGCTGGACCTTTTAATTTAATTTCATAATCAGTGTATCCGTCACCGATAGCATGGACTTCTCCTTTAAGGTTAAGTAAATTGGCCTGTTTAACCTTACCTTGATTACTGGACATTATATTTTCTTGATCAATTCCAATTATTTGATTTGAATTATTATATATAAATTCATTGGCATATACATTCGAACTTAATATGCCATAATTATTAACTATAGGTTCAATTAANTCTTTAAAACCACCTGAAATAATTATGATTCTTTTACTATTTTTTTTTATGAACACTTTATTTTTTTCAAATGAAGGGGTAACGCAGCGTAACAACCTATTTAAAACAGAGAAAATATCAGCTCGATCTAAATTAAGTAAATCCATGCGTTGATCTAGTGATTGTTTAAAAGGAATATCACCATTCATTCCAGCATTTGTTAATGATTTGATTCTACTTAATAACACTTCAGAATCTGGGTGGTTANTTAATTTATATTTTGCTAATTCATCTAGTGATTCATAAGTAATAAAGGTACTATCAAAATCTACAATTATATAATCAGGTACCACGATTATTTTTTGAAAAGNTCAGACTTTACTAAATCCCTTGCATTCTCAAGATCTTCGATAAAGTCGATTTCAATGCATGGCAAGTCAGACACATTCTCATAATAAACTGCATGGTCAGCTAATATTGGGTGCATTGCATCTTCGAAATAATCCGATTTCCCTCCCGCTTTTATTAATTTATCAAGTGAGTCAAAAAATGTATTTGAAAAATCATTTGATAACTTGGCTACTCCAATAAATTCACCTAGGCAATTATCCTCGATTAGGTCTTTTCCAATAGCAACAAGTCTTTGATTATCTCCTTCGATTACCTTGACTTCTTCCTTACCACATGCTTTAGGATCAACAGCTAGGACGGAATTATAAGATGAATTTATTAATCGATT
>PAVC01000007.1 GCA_002713885.1 Fidelibacterota bacterium | reverse complement strand
ATTAACAGAGCGGGCGACGAGAATCGAACTCGCGACCTCCAGCTTGGGAAGCTGATGCTCTACCAACTGAGCTACACCCGCATATCATTATGAGTTTTGCTTTAGCAATTTTAACTTCAATTTTTGAGATTTAAATAAAAAATTTACATTATTTTAAGATTAAAGTTTGACTAAGAAGTCTTACACATTCTATATTAAATGTAGCCAACCAAGCAAATAATATTGCTTTCATTTGTCAGTCTCTGANTTCTATTAAAAGCTCATAGAGCATAACNACCACATACCAAGNTAGGNTGTAACATATGGCAGAAGCAATTGAATTAAATCTACCACTCGGANAAGGCGGAGCTGAATCAGTAGAAAANATTATCAAGCCCCTNCTCGATATAGAANCAGAAAANANNAAAGCCGAAGACTCTNNTNCTTACGATATAGAAAACTACTACGTTGATGACAATCTGGGGTCTGATGTTTTAAAACAAAAGTATCTTGCTCCTGGTGAAAAGCATCCTCATGAGCTATGGATGCGACAGGCTAGGGCTCTCGCAAGNGTTGAAAAAACGAAAAATACCAGAGAAGAGTGGGAAGAAAAATTTTANTCAATATTAGAAGATTTTAANTTTGTTCCTGGTGGNAGNATCATGCATGGTGCCGGAAGAGAAGATATCACCACAACCCTCAATAACTGTTATGTGGTTGCGGTAAAGGATGACTCAATAAAATCAATCTACAATACAATTATTGAAGAAGCTCTAACATATAAATATGGTGGTGGCTGTGGGCATGATCTTTCTTTACTAAGACCATCAGGGGATGCTATTAATGGTACCGGAGGTGATTCTTGCGGACCCACAGGATTTATGAATCTGTTTAGTGAAAATACTAACACCATAGCGCAACATGGTCGCAGAGGAGCGAACATGCAAACATTAAGAGTAGATCACCCCGATATAGTAAAATTTATTACCATTAAAACGGGTGATATTAATATGATAAAATATTCAAATATCTCTGTGCTACTAACCCATAAGTTTATGGAAGCCGTGAAAAATAATGCAGACTTCGAGTTAGTATTTGATGGCNAAGTTTATGAGACTTTTAAAGCAAAAGATCTATGGAATAAAATAATAAACAGTGCACACGCTAGTGCAGAGCCAGGACTTTTATTTTGGGATACAATGACCGATTATCATAATGCAGAATACTGTTCACCATTGGTATCTACTAATCCGTGTGCGGAGCAGCCTCTTCCAGATGGAGGCTGTTGTAACCTTGGAGCAGTAAACCTAGAACGTTTCGTAGATAGTAATCAAAATTTTATGGTTGAAGAGTTTAAAAATACAGTAGAAATCGGTACCAGGTTTTTAGATAATGTCGTTGACTACAATATGGACAGGCATGCCCTAGAGGATCAAAANATGAATGCAATGAATGATCGAAGAGTCGGATTAGGCATCCTAGGTCTTGGAGATATGCTTGTTAGGATGGGTGTAAAATATGATAGTGAGGATGCGCTTCAAACAATAGATCANATCATGACAGTGTTTAGAGATACTGCATATGATACCAGTATACAACTNGCCAAAGAAAAAGGACAATTTCCAAACTTTGATTGGAAAGGATACAATAAAAGTAAGTTTGTAAAAACACTTCCAAAATCAATTAAANATAAAATAAAAAACAATGGTATACGTAACAGTACGCTCACTACCGTAGCGCCTACCGGAAGTGGTGCTATCGTAGCAAGAGTTACCTCTGGAATAGAACCAATATTTGCGACCTCATATAAAAGGATGGTAAAGAAAAATAATGGAGGATATGGCAAAGAGTTTGAACAATACACAGTCTACCACCCAATAATTAAAGAAATTTTNGAGACAGATGAAAATTTGCCTGAATATGTTACTACTGCTCATAGTATAGACCCGTTTTTCAGGGTGAAGTTGCAAGGAACAATCCAAAAGTACATTGACTCTTCAATCTCATCTACAGTAAACCTTCGCGAAGACATACCTGTTGACACNGTAGCAGATATTTATATGACGGCATATGAGAATGGATTAAAAGGAATAACTGTCTATAGAGAAGGTAGTAGAGAGGGCATCCTGATCACTAATGACAAGAAAGAAGAAAATACAGAAAAAAAGTTAGACACTAGNAAAGNTAAAAATACAAACAAAAAACCAAGAATTAGACCAACACAAACGCAGGGACTAACCAGACGTATAAAAACAGGAGAAGGGACACTTTATATAACTATTAATGAAGATGAACAGGGACTTTGTGAAGTTTTTACAACAATTGGTAAGGCGGGTGGTAATGCAGCAGCACAGTCTGAGGCAATTAGCAGACTGATATCCCTTGCACTAAGATCAGGGATTAACCCACAGTCAATTGTAAGGCAGCTCAAAGGAATTTCTGGCCCTAATCCAACCTGGGAAGATGGAAGACTTATTCTATCTACTCCTGATGCAATTGGAAAAGCTCTAGACGACTACCTTCATGAAAAAAACCAACATTCTGATGAANAACAGGATGGAAAACTATTAATCACAATGGANCCCNATAAAAGTAATAAAATAGAGGCAGCAACAGATATAGCAGCAAAAATGATGATGTGTAAAAACTGTGATAATAGAAGCGTTGTTAATGAAGGAGGGTGTTTGACCTGCCAAAGTTGTGGCTGGTCAAAATGTGACTAATTTTATATCTTTATATTAGACTTCCATTAGTTCTTGTTCTTTTTTATCCTGATGACTATTTAATTCTTTAATATGATCATCCGTAATTTTTTGTAGTTCAGTTTCTCTNCCTTTAATCTCATCCTCGCTAATATTTTCCTGTTTACCATAATCATGAATTTGATGCAGAGCATCTCTTCGAACATTACGAACAGCGATTCGTCCTTCTTCTATGATTTTATGCATAAACTTTGTTAGTTCAACTCTGCGCTCCTCAGATAAAGATGGTATAGGTATAAGAACAGCCATACCATTATTTCCCGGAGTATAGCCCAAATTTGCATCCAATATAGCTTTTTCTATTACGGGTATTAATGATTTTTCATATGGCTGTAAAGTAATCAATCTCGGTTCTGGAACAGAAACAGTAGATATCTGATTTAACGGTGTTGGCGTGCCATAATAGTCGACCATTATTGCATTAAATGCTTCAGGGTTAGCCCTTCCTGTTCTGATTTTATTCAATTCAATCTGTGTATGATTGATTGCCTGATTCATNCTGGAATTAGCATCATTATGAATATCGTCTAACATTTANTTACCAATCGTTGTNCCTATTTTACTNCCCATAACTATATCTAGCAAGTCTCCTGAGNTTTTTATATTAAACACTTTAATCGGAATATTATTCTCTTTACAAAGAGTAATTGCTGTCATATCCATCACCTGAAGATTATCTTGAATAACTTTATTATATGTAAGTTTTTTATATTTTTTTGCATCTGTATATTTTTCTGGATCTTTATTATACACACCATCTACCTTNGTACCTTTAAGCAGAATATCTGATCCCAACTCTGTTGCTCTAAGNGCNGCTGCTGAATCNGTCGTAAAAAAAGGATTTCCTGTTCCCCCTGCAATTATTACAATTCTACCTTTTTCCATATGTCTGATAGCCCTCCTTCTTATATAAGGCTCAGCTATTTGAGTAATATTTATTGCTGAAAGGGTTCTTGTTTGGCAANCAATTTTTTCAAGTGAATCTTGAAGGGCAATAGCATTCATAATAGTAGCAAGCATCCCTAAATAATCACCAGTAACTCTGTCCATNCCTCCAGCAGCTGCCTCCATACCTCGAAAGATATTCCCTGCACCAATGATAAGTCCTATATCAATATTGGATTTATATATTGGCTCTATTTGTTTAGCCAGGTATGCTACTTTTTCAGGATCGATTCCAAAACCATATTTATTTGCAAGNACTTCTCCACTAAGTTTTAGAAGAACTCGACTAAATACGGGTTCTGACATATATAAAATTAAATTTGACCNTTGGAAGAGTCTGATTCNCCAACAGCGAAACGGGTATACCTACTGATTGTAATATTTTCTCCAAGAGTTGCAATTGACTCCGTCAGTAGGTCCAGTACTTTTTTTTCTGAGTCTTTTATATAAGCTTGTTCCATTAGACAATTTTCTTGGAAAAATTTATTCATTCTTCCATCAACCATTTTTTCAATAATATTTTCAGGCTTACCTGATGATTTTGCCTGGTCAGCATATATTTCTTTTTCTCTAGAGATAACTGATTCAGGTATTGACTCTCTCTCTAATGCTATAGGATTAGTTGCTGCAATTTGCATTGCTAGATTATGACTAAGTTCAACAAAACCATCCGTTTTTGCTACAAAATCCGTCTCGCAATTCACTTCGATCAAAACCCCAAGTCTACCACCAGCATGTATATAAGAATAGATTATTCCTTCTTCGGTATCTCGGGAACCTTTTTTCTCTGCTTTTGTAATGCCTGTCTTTCTTAAATAATCTATTGCTTGTTCAATATTACCATCTGAATCTTTTAGCGCATTCTTACAGTCCATCATTCCAGCGCCCGTCTTATCTCTTAATTCTTTTACAGTTTTTGCATCAATACTCATAATATTATTCTTCTTCATCTTTAGCAGTAATAACTCTATTACTTAGTGCAGGATTAGAATCTGCATTATCTTCATTTTTATTATCTTTAGAAGAACCCTTTATTTCTAATATTGCATCGGCTATAGACCCTATTAACAACTGAATAGTTCTTAGAGAATCATCATTAGCAGGAATCGGGTAACTTATTTTATCCGGGTCAGTATTCGAATCAACGATTGCGACTACCGGTATACCCATACTTGTTGCTTCTTTTATTGCTGTTTCTTCATACTGACCATCTACCACAACAATGGCATCTGGGGGTTTTCTCATATCTTTAATACCGCGGTGCTGATCAGACAGTTTAACTCTCTCTCTATTAAGCATCTGGGTTTCTTTTTTTGTTAAATTTTTATAGAGACTAGAGCCTTCTTTTTCAAGTAACTTTAATCTTTTTATGCTTTTCTTGATTGTTGTAAAGTTTGTCAGAGATCCTCCAAGCCATCGTTCTACAATATAAAACATTCCACAACGATCAGCTTCCTGTTGTACAATATCTTTAGCTTGTTTTTTTGTACCTACAAATAAAACTTCTCCGTTTTTCTTAACAGCACTCTGAATAAAATTTATGGCTTTATTAAAAGATATTAATGTTTCTTCAAGATTAATGATGTGCACACCATTTTTTTCCATCAAAATATATGGTTTATAGTTTGGATGCCATTTTCTGGTCACATGACCAAAGTGTGCTCCAGTATCTAATAAATCTTCAAATTTAATAAGTGCCATACTTTATAATTAACGTTTAGAAAATTGAAACTTTTTCCGTGCACCAGGTTGACCTGGTTTTTTTCGTTCTACTTTGCGTGAATCACGAGTAAGAAGTCCATTAGATTTCAATAAAGGCCTATAATCTGGATTCGCATTTATGAGAGCTCTAGATATTCCAAGACGTATAGCACCAGACTGGCCAGATAATCCCCCACCATTAACGTTAACATTTATATCATATCCGTTGTCCTGTTCAACCGCAACTAGAGGCTGTTTTATGATTGTGACTAAACTTTCACGAGGCATGTAATCGTTAATATTAATACCGTTAATGCTAATATTACCTTTTCCAGGCGCCATGAGCACAACACGAGCGACAGAACTTTTCCGTCTTCCAGTGCCCATATATTTTACTTTTTCTGCCAAATTAAATCTCGAGGGTTTTTGGAGTCTGGGCAATATGAGGATGGTCAGAACCAGCATAAACTTTTAAATGTTTCAACATCCTCCTGCCAAGCTTATTATGTGGTAGCATACCTTTCACAGCATTTTCAATTATACGTTCTGGATATGTCCTTCTCATGTGTGCAAGGTTAGTCATCTTTACACCACCAACGTATCCAGTATGCCTAAAGTAAGATTTTTTGTCTTCTTTATTTCCTGTGACCATAATTTTTTCTGCATTTATTACAACAACACAGTCGCCATTGTCCATATGAGGAACAAAGTTAACCTTATGTTTACCCCTTATAACCTGAGCAACCTTGCTGGCTAATCTTCCAAGAATCTGGGATTCTGCATCTGCAATCCACCATTCTTTATCTATTTCTGATATTTTTAACGTTTTTGTCTTCATTTGTAAAACATTTAAGCCGNTGAACTTATACTATTTGTAAAAAGATTTCAATCTTTATTCAAAGGAAAACTAAAGGTTATGAAAGGTCCGAAATATAGCCTTTGGATATAGTGTATTTTATTTTTCCGACCAGTTTTTGGCCATAGAAAGGAGAGTTGATCGATTTAGAAAAAACATTTTTATTATCAAATATCCACTTTTCATTAGGGTCAAACAATACTAACTCCGCTTCTGTGCCAACTTTCAATAAATCACAATTAAATCCCATTATTTTTCTTGGAGCAGCAGTTAATAGCTCAACAAGATTAATCAAACTTAATCCCTCGTTGTCTACTAATACTCTTTTTACAATTCCAAAGCATGATTCAAGGCCAATCATACCAAAAGCCGCTAGGTCAAATGTAGTCTCTTTATCATGCAAAGTATGTGGNGCATGATCTGTGGCTATGCAGTCTATTACTCCTTCTAAGATTCCCTTGACCATTGCTTTTCTTGATATATCATTTCTAATAGGAGGAGCAACCTTCAAGTTTGTATCATAGTTAACTAAACTTTCATCATTAAAAAATAGATGATGAGGGGTTACCTCGGCCGTAATATTATTATTATTATTTTTCATATGCTTTATATGGTCAACCGAAGCAGCTGTACTAACATGTGGAACATGTAATCTAGCACCAGTCATTTCAGCAAGTTTAAGATCCCTATATACCATGGTTGATTCAGCCATATTAGGGTTACCAGGCAACCCGAGTCGGGTAGAAATGATTCCTTCGTTCATTACACCATCGCACCGCAAACAGTCATCTTCTGCGTGATTAATAATTGGAACTCCCAGCATTGTAGAATATTCTAAAGCTTTGCGCATAACAAGTCCATTTTGGATCGGTAATCCATCATCACTAAATGCTACTGCTCCCATTTCATTCATTAGACCCATTTCACTTATCTCAATACCTTTCTGACCTTTTGTTACAGCGCCTATTGGATGAATATAGATTGGACAATCTTTTGACTTTTCAATAATATAGCTAACGGACTCAGGCGAGTCGATTGGGGGATTAGTATTAGGCATAGTACAAACACGAGTAAACCCTCCTGCTAAAGCTGCTCGAGATCCAGACTCTAACGTTTCCTTATCCTCATTTCCTGGCTCTCTAAAGTGAACATGTAGATCACAAAAGCCATGAGTAAGCGTTAATCCGTTACATTCAATAGTTTTTACATCGCTCGGAGATTCAAATATACCTAGCTCAGCAATTTTCCCATTGACCAATAAAATATTTCCTTTTTTATTTGTTTTTTTTATTGGGTCTAATATTTCAGTATTCTGGAACAACAATTTTTTTGGCAATTTTTTAATCTTCATTTCATGTCTCCATCTTTTGCGCCTAATAACAAATAAAGAATAGACATCCTGGATGCAACACCATTAAGAACCTGGTCTAATATTATCGCCTGATCGCTATCAGCCACTCTACTATCTATTTCTACTCCACGATTTATTGGGCCAGGATGCATAATGACAATTTCTTTTTCTTTTCTGCCAATTCTTTCTTCTGTAATTCCAAATAATTTTCTATACTCTCTTTCAGATGGAATTAGACCTATACCCATTCTCTCTCTTTGTATTCTTAAAACATTAATCGCGTCTGCCCATTCTACAACCTCATCAATGTTATAATTAACTGTTACCCCTAGATCAGTAATCGTATCGGGAATTAAATTAGGTGGCCCACATAGAGTTACATTTGCTCCCATTGTTACTAAACCATAAATATTACTCCTGGCTACCCGACTATGATCAATATCTCCAACAATGGCAACATTAAGATTTTTTATTTCCCCAAACTTTTCCTGCAGGCTCATCATATCTAGAATCGCTTGAGTCGGATGCTCATGCGCACCATCCCCAGCATTGATAACTTTAGCATCAATAAATTCTGTTAAATGTTTTGGGGCTCCTGGGGTAGGATGTCTCATTACCACGGCATCAATTTTCATAGCCTCAATATTTTGCGCAGTATCTTTAAAGCCCTCCCCTTTTTTAAGGCTACTTGTAGATGCTGAAAAATTAACTGTGTCTGCGCTCAGTCTTTTTTGGGCTAACTCAAAACTAATACGGGTTCTTGTCGAGTTTTCAAAAAATAAGTTAACAACTGTAACACCTTGTAATGAAGGAACCTTTTTGATAGGTCTGTCAAGGACTTCACGAAAATTAAATGCAGTATCAATAATATTCTGTATATCTTCTCTAGGAAAATTTTCTAGTCCTAACAAATGTTTATGACTCAACATTTCCTAATTATTTTCTTTCACAAGGAATACACCTTCCTCGCCATCAGTTTCTTCTAAATGAACTTCAACATGCTCACCACTATGTGTTGGTATATTTTTCCCTACAAAGTCAGCCCTTATTGGCAATTCTCTGTGACCTCTATCAATTAAAACAGCTAGCCTGACTATTGAGGGCCTCCCAAAACTGTTTATCTCATCAAGTGCCGCCCTGATTGTTCGACCAGAATAGAGAACATCATCGACCAAAATAACCACCTTATCATCAAGAGAAAAATGTATGTCTGTGCCTCGAATTTCTGGCATTGATAGTCTCTCTCTAAAATCATCTCTGTGAAATGTTATGTCCAATGAGCCAATCGGAAGATTAATATTTGTTATATTAAATATAAGTTCCTTTATCCTATCTGCTATAGGAACGCCTCTATTATGTATCCCAAGAATTACAACATTACCAATATCGGTATGATTTTCAATGATCTCATGGCTGATTCGAATCAGTTTCTGGCTGATATCCTTAGAGTTCATTATTTGTACATTGTTATTCATAATATTATAAAAAAACCTCCTGTCAGAGATGCATTACTCATAAGGAGGTGTTTGTTATATCCTTACTAGTCTCTCTGTACCAGTTTAAAGGTTATTTATTGCACGTAGGTTACTAAAAGATGATGAATTAATGAAGATATAAAAATGAAAATAAAGCGACTAAATAATACTATAAATATCGCAAATATATTTATGCACGTCAAATCCCTCTAGATTTGTTAGATCAACGAAAAGGTCAATCTTTTCTTTTTTAAACCACTTGTCTTGGCTTCTAGCATATTGTCTTGTCTTATTAACTACTGTTTTTATTAGAGTCTCTTTATCAATGTCATCATTTATATATTCTATAACCTGCTTATATCCGATTGAATCTAAAGCAGGCATTTTCAATCTTTTCTCTTTTTGAAGTGATAGCAAGTAATCCACTTCATCTACCCATCCCATCTTAACCATGTGATTTGTGCGTTCATTGATTTTATTTATGTGAACGTTTTTTTCTAATGATAAATACACTGTATAAAGATCTAATAATTGAGATTGATTCATCTTTTGATTTTTAAAATGTTTTGTAGGCGGAAACCCCGTTAGCTCAAATATTTCCAATGCTCTAATCAATCGTTTTTTATTATTAATATGAACTATTTTAGCATACTCAGGGTCAATTGATTGGAGTCTTAACAGTAAAGACATTGAATCTTCTTTATATTTATACTCTAATTCTTTTCTTAATCCAGCATCTGTATAACTNTCAGAAAAAATCCCTTTTGTAATTGCTCTAAAATATAAACCAGCNCCACCACAAATTATCGGTACTTTCNCTCTTTCCTGTATCTCACTAATTTTATTAATTATCATTTTAGCGTACTTACCAGCAGATATAGGCTCCCATGGTTCTTTGCAGCCAATCAGATGATGTTTTATACTTTTCATATCATCATTAGTAGGCTGAGCCGTTCCGATATTCATATATTTATATATCTGTCTTGAGTCTAGACCAATAATTTCCCCATTTANATTTTCAGCAATTTTTACTGTTAAATCNGTTTTCCCTACAGCAGNCGGNCCAATGATTGTTAATATTTTTTTCATTTATAATAATATTCTTTATGAATTAGGCATTAATTAACAACTAATTAGTCTNATAATTAAGATAATATTTATAACATTATGAGGATCATTATTTATATTCTCTATCNANTNATACTCAAAATTACATAAGGNTCAGTTTTGTCATACTTAATAAAAATNTCATCNCTTTTTTTAGTTCTCTTATATATTATTACTANTGANGCTTGCCAGAAAANTCAAAATCCATTTATTATTATAGACACTCCTTTTGGTGAGATTANTGCGGAACTTTATCCTAAAAAAGCACCAATAACAGTAGGTAATTTTTTATCGTACATAAAGCAAAACAGATATGATGATTGCCATTTCTATAGAGTGGTACATCTAAAAAATCAGCCCGAAAATAAAATACGTATCGAAGTAATCCAAGGAGGCCTTGGTTTTGATAAACACCCCTTGGAACTCAAACCCATAGAACACGAAACAACACATAAGTCAGGAATTACTCATAAAAATGGGACTATTTCTATGGCCAGGCTAGAACCTGGAACTGCTAGTTCTGAATTTTTTATCTGTATAAACAATCAGCCAGAATTGGATTACGGTGGTAGTCGGAATCCCGATGGACAAGGTTTCGCTGCATTTGGACAAGTTTTAGAAGGCTTAAATATTTTAGAAAAAATCCAAAACTTAGATAGTAAAAATCAAATTTTAGATAAGATTGTNNCTATTCAGATTAAACTTCGAGATTAAATATGCTTAATATAATTATTTTTCGTCATGGGAAATCAGATTGGGATGCCAATTATGACATGGATCACAATAGACCATTATCAAAAAGAGGATATAAAGCAGCAAAAATAATGGGTCGATATATAAAAAAAATAGATCAGATTCCTGATAAAGTTGTATCATCTTCTGCGACCAGAGCCAGAGACACTGCTGAGCATGCAATCAGACATGGTAAATGGTCGTCAAAGCTATCTATTGAATCAAAGATATATGGCGGGTCATCTGAAACACTTTTAGATATAATACACCACCTTGATAAAAAAATTAAATCCGTTTGTCTAGTTGGCCATGAACCAACCTGCTCAAATTTTATTTCATTGTGTACTTTTCATAGACAAAGATTCACCACGGCATCGATGGCAAAAATAAATTTTAAGACTGATAAATGGAATAAAATAGAATTTGGAAAAGGCAGCCTTGAGTGGATTAAATCACCAAAAGAAATAATCTAAATTCTCTCAAACCTTTTGTCTAGCTCATCTAATGATAACTGAATGATTATTGGTCTCCCATGAGGGCAGTAATAAGGGTGCTCTGTAGAAAAAAGGCGATTGATCAGTATTACCATCTCATCATTTGCCATTAGATCTCCAGCCTTCACTGCTGCTTTACATGCAAATGAAGCAGCCAGTGCTTCCTTGTAAGAGCTGTATGTTTTTCTTGTACTAATAAACTCATCTATAATCTCTTTAATAATCCTCTTTTCATCACCCCAATTGATATCCGCAGGAGTTGCCTCTATGATTATTCTAGAGTTATGACCCTCTCTTATCTTAAAACCAATTTGTTTTAAATATGGAAATATTTCTAAAAGGATATCATACTCATCTTTTGCAAACTCAATTTCTTCTGGAAACAATAAAGTCTGTGAGGACATGATTTTTGATTCAAAAGCTAACAAGCACTCCTCATAAAGCACCCTCTCATGTGCGACATGCTGATCAATAACCACAAGACCGCTATTAATCTCTGATATTATATATTTTCTATGAACCTGCCAGATTTTTTCTATGTTAAAGTCTTCATTTCCACTATCAGTATAGACTAGATTAGAAGCATATATCTTTGCCCTATCAATTTTTTCTATGTTAGAAACAGCAGAACCAGTTTGAGCTCCAGAATTAAAATTAAATGCTGATTGTTTAGGAATATTTTGAAAAAATGAACTGGACTCTGAGCTTATTTTCTGAAAATTAGGAATAGTGTTTAATATTTCTGATAGAGAGTCGTTAACACCCGATTTTAAAACATGGTACACCCTCCATTCATCATGAAATCTTACCTCAGTCTTCATTGGGTGTACATTCACATCCACCTGATCGAAAGGGATTTGAATATTTATTACAAAAAAAGGGTATTCTCCTCTTTTAACTAATGACTGGTAAGCAGAATAAACCGCAGAATTAAGTAGTCTATCTTTAATATACCTACCATTCATAAAAATAAATTGTTCTCCAAAACGTTTTCGGATAAGATTTAAATTCCCTACATAACCAGAAAAAGTGTAATCAGCCTTAGATATATTTATTGGTATGAGATTTTCTTTATAAGTGTTGTCAAAAAGAGAACCTATTCTTTCACCAAGATCTTCAGGAAATAGTTCAATAACTTTTTTCCTGTCCACTGTTAGGCTAAACCCTATATTTGGTCTTGATAGTCCAAATCTTCTTACCATATCTATTATTTTCCTGGCCTCTGTTCTAGGAGTTTTAAGAAACTTCCTTCTTGCAGGAGTATTATAAAATAAGTCTCTGATCGTGACCTGTGTACCATCAATATTAGCAGCAGGAGCTAATTCTCCTACTTCACCATTAAATATAGAAATTTCAGCGCCCTCATCTGATCCATTGCTTGAAACAATTGAAAGATGAGCAACTGAAGCGATACTTGCTAACGCTTCACCTCTAAAACCTAGAGTACTAATTGTAAACAAGTCCTCCAATTTTGATATCTTACTTGTGTGAAAACGTTTTACTGATAAAGGCAATTGATTTTCAGGAATGCCTATCCCATCATCTCTAACCTGAATTAATTGATGCCCACCCTGCTCAATCACTATCTCAATCTGCGTCGAACCAGCGTCCAAACTGTTCTCAAGTAATTCTTTTACGACTGAGGCAGGTCTTTCGACTACTTCGCCTGCGGAGATCTTATTCTGTAGGTCTTCAGATAGAAGATGAATATCCATATTGATAAGTCTAGCTAATTATTTTTTTTGTATTATCAAATGCTTTTTTATAGAGAACATTCGCTTCATCATTAAGCGAATCTATTTTATGCTGAATATCTGGATCATAATCATCAATATTTTCTAGCCCTGATATATTAATCATTACATTCATACATCCGCCTCGAACGCCCGCTAAACCAACTTCTGAAGCTACTTCAGCATCAGTAACAGAATTAGGATTTCCATACTCAATAAGGTCAACCGATAATTTTATAACCTCTAAAGAAAGATTAGCGGTCTCTAGAGGTATTTCTATTGCATACTTATTCGCTTGAAATACTTTTTTTTCTTTATACTCTTTTTGTTCAGAGGTTTTATCAGGAAGTCGATTAGCTACTAAAATAGAATTAAACGCTTGTGTGTCCTCTTCAACAAGATGAATTAATCTCGCCTTTAAATCTTGAGCGGCCAGACCAATTTCATTCATCTTTTTTCTTGATCCAATATAATCTTTCTTTTCATGAGTTAATGAAGCTACCATTGATACAAGAGCAGCACCAAGAGATCCGGCAATAGCTGATACGCTACCTCCGCCAGGAGCAGGACTGCTATCAGATATTAAGTCCATTAAATCTTTCCCACTAAGATCCATTAAACCATTGTCATTGTCATCTATTGAATTCTCGATGATTTTTTCATTTGGATCAAACTTACTAACATCATCAAGCCCAAGAGATTGGACAGCGCATTCTATAATATCTTTCTCGGATACACCCATTGTACGATTTTGTTTAGTCAAATAATGTTTTCCTGCTAATAATACTGCATCCATTGGTATAAGACCTACCAATTCACTACCCGTTACTCTGACTCCTCGCTCTTCTGCTAGTTTACATACTGTATCAAAAACATCATGTATAGATGAAACCTTATAGTTAATAAAATTAATTGATATTTGAGCTCTATTGTATTCACTAACATACCAGCCAATTGCTTTAATATCCTT
Source organism: Fidelibacterota bacterium (assembly GCA_002713885.1). Taxonomy (GTDB): domain Bacteria; phylum Fidelibacterota; class Marinisomatia; order Marinisomatales; family UBA1611; genus TMED80. The sequence continues at coordinate 12,237 of PAVC01000007.1, read as the reverse complement.
AAACATGCCTGGGACCTTTACCGGTGATCTATCGTTATTACGTACTATTTCTCCATCTAAAAGGTTTGATGATTCTGGGTTTTTAATTCTTTTACTTCTTCCTTGTTCTCTTATCTCAAAAGCAATATCAGTAGCAAGGCGTTTATCTTTTGTATTTAGATTAATATTATATGCAATTAAAAACTCTCGGCATCCAATCACTGTAGCACCTGAAAAAGCATTAAACTCTGCGGGACCAAAATCTGGTTTCCATTGTTTATCGTTTAACTTTTTTTTGAGGCCTTCATATTCTCCATCCCTAATAACGGCAAGGTTTTTTCTGTCTGGATTTTTTGCAGAATTTTCATATAAATAGACTGGTATTTTTAATTGTGTCCCCACTCTTTCTGCCAATTGATGCGAATATTTTACACACTCATCCATCGATATACCTTTTATCGGGATTAAAGGGCAAACATCTGTAGCGCCAATTCTTGGATGAGTACCTGTATGGGAAGACATATCTATTAACTGAGAAGCCTCTTTAATTCCTTCAAATGCAGCATCTATCACTGAATCTGGCTTACCAACAAATGTTACTACTGTCCTATTGGTATCCTTACCAGAATCGATATCAAGAATAGTAATCCCATCAACAGAGTTGATCTTATTTACTATATTATTAATCTTATTCTGATCGTTTCCCTCACTAAAGTTTGGGACACACTCAATTAATTGTTGCATTATTATATTCCTGTCGAAGCAATATTATTAAAATAGTATATTAAATATAATACACCCGCAAACAATAATATTAGACGTAATAAAGAGCCAGAAGATTTTTTTTTATGATATAGAAATTGTTTGAAATAAGCCAAGATATAACGCACTAAAAATTAAAAAATATTAAAATAAATAGATTAAAAANTGGGGTAATAATGAAAGAAAAAATATGAATATCTGTTACCATACTAAAAATAATAATAATAAATAAAACCCGCGGACCGTAAACCTGCATTTTCCATACTATATCAGGNCCAAATTGTTTTTCTATAAAAGGCGCCAATATTTGAGAACCATCCAATGGTGACACTGGAAGCAGATTAAACACAGCAAGTGTTATATTAATCTGCATAAAAATAATAAAAAATGTTTTAACGCTATTTGATAAAAGATCCGTACCAAATAGTAATCGAAGTACCAAAGCACCAATTATCGCCAATATTATATTTGAAATTGGTCCTGCTGCCGCGACCTTCACCATATCCTTCCTCGGATTCTTTAAATATCTAGTATCAACCGGCACAGGCTTTGCCCAGCCAAAACCCATAAAAATTAAAGCTAGAGAACCTATTGGGTCTAAATGTGACATTGGGTTCAGAGTTAATCTGCCCATACGTGCGGCTGTGCTATCTCCAAGCCTATAGGCCATCCAGGCATGAGAAAACTCATGAAAAGATAATGAAAACACTAGTGCTGGTATCAATAAAACTATTACCTGAGGATCTATATTACTAAAAATCATATTTCATCTATTCTTATTAAATATTACATCACCAAATTCATTATACTTTTCTCTAATAGTTGTTTTATCTAGATGTGTATAAATCTGTGTAGTTGAAATATCAGCATGCCCTAACATATCCTGGACAAACCTAATATCAGCTCCTCCTTCTATCAAATGTGTAGCAAACGAGTGGCGAAATGTATGAGGCGTAACCTTCTTTATTATACCTGAAGCTTTACACCATTTGTTGATTATCTTATTTACCATTGCCCGGGTTAAGGCTCTACCATTTCGACTAATAAATAATTCCTTAGCTGCTCTACTTTTTAACAATTTCTTTCTATATTTATCTTCAAATTTGTACCAAATCTTTCTTGAACTAGCGCCTATGGGGACTAGTCTTTCTTTAGATCCTTTTCCTTTAACTTTAATCAGTCCTGGTCTATTTTGAAGTTCTTTTTCATAGGCTATTCTAGCTAGATGCATTTGTGATAAATTTTTTGCCTCACCAGCTAAAACCTTGACTAGTTCACTATTTTCATTTTCATAAGTTATAACTTCATTATCCTCTATGGTCGGATTTAAATACGGTTGCGCTACATCTAACTCACAAAGTTCAGTTACTCTTAGACCGCATGAATATAAAATTTCAACAATTGCGTAATCTCGAAAATCAAGAGCACTATCTTTAGGTATTAAACTAATAATTTCTCCTATCTCTTCAGGACTAAGAACCGTCGGAAGTTTTTTCTTTAGTTTTGGCGTTTTTATTGATAGTGATGGGTTTTCTNTTAATATTTTTTCTCTGGAAAGAAACTGGTGATATGATCGTACAGATGCAATCATCCTTGCAATACTNGATGGGGCTAGTAAGATATCACTTAATAATCTAACATAACCTATTAGATGTCTTTGTTTAATATCATATAGTGTGTTTAAACCTTCTATTTCGTTAATATAACTTAGATANCGTCTAACATCAGACTCNTAGGCGTCAACTGTTTTTGGNGAAACATTAATTTCCACCCGTAGCATAGTTAGATAATCCTGCAGGTGGTCTATCATTATTGTTTCAGTATAGATAATTCAATAAGACTACAAAGTATCTGACCAATCATAATATGAGATTCTTGAATCCTTTGTGTATNATCTGAGGGNACTTTTATAGTAATATCAGCTATCCCATCTAGACTGCCACCAGTTTTACCAGCAAAAGCAATTGTCTTTAAATTTTTGTATNTAGCTTGTTTTAGCGCATTAATTANATTTTCTGAATTACCACTTGTTGAAATACCTACTAAAACATCACCTTCTTCTCCCAGGCCTTGTACTTGACGAGAAAAAATTGAATCGAAGTCAGTATCATTAGACCATGCGGTTATAAAAGAGGAATCAGTTGTCAGTGCAATTGAAGGGATAGGCATTCTATCATGATCTGACATTCCTCCCATAAGTTCTGTTGCCAAATGTTGTGCATCAGCAGCGCTTCCACCATTACCACACCATAGAATTTTACCACCAGCCTTTATAGATTCTATAAGTAACTCTGCTGCCTTTTCTATTGATTCAACGCCAATTTTCACCATTTCTTTTTTTATTTTGGCACTTTCTAAAATTTGGTTCTTAATATTTTCTTTCATCATTTATAGAGACTTCCTTTNATAATTAACAATATTAATTACTATGAATAGAAGAAGAAAACTCTTCCATTAATNCTGAGGATTTTTCTATCGCCGAACNAATGACAACAAAAGAGGCTCCAGAATTAACTATATTATTGGCATCTTCTGGCGTCCGAATACCGCCACCAACAATCAATCCTATACTAATCTCATCTGCTACTTTTTTAACAACATCTCCTGGAACTTCATTTAATGCTCCACTGCCTGCCTCAAGATATATTAGTTCCATCCCCAGAAACTGAGCGGCTAATGCATGTGATACAATAATATCTGGCCGGTTTGAAGGCAGAGGCTTAGTTCCGCTAACAACCTCCACTGTAGTTGGTGAACCACCATCAATTAACAAATATCCAGTTGGTATTGTTTCTATTCCGTAATCTTTAACAATCGGGGCCGCTATAACTTGTTCCCCTATCAGATAGTGAGAATTTCTTCCAGATAATAAGGACATAAATAGCATTGCATCATAATGTTTGTTTAGCTGGTTAACCCCACCAGGAAAAAGAATGACAGGTATTTCAGAAATCGATTTGATCCGCTCTACTCTTTTGTGATAGAGTCTATCCATCATGATACTGCCACCAACAAATATTGCATCTACTCCATTTTGATTAGATTTTTCTACCAATTGATCAATATTCTTATCATTTTTTTTATCAGGATCGATAAGCACTATAAATCCTGCACCCTTTTTTTCAACACAATCATTTAATTTAGACAGGATACTCATTTATTCTATTAGCTTAGCATAATCCTGATAATCTAGAAAATTTTCTTTTTCTATTTTTTCATCAGATTTTATTTTAATTATCCAACCTTCTCCATAACAGTCTTGGTTCACTTTATCTGGAGCATCTTCTAAATCATTATTCACTTCAATTACAGTACCATTTACTGGAGCATAAAGCTCCGAAACAGTCTTTACAGCTTCGACATCTCCAAAAGGCTCTCCAGAAATAATTTTATCACCAATATCTGGTAATTCTAAGAATATAATATCACCTAACTGACTTTGAGCAAAATCTGTAATACCTATTGTTGTATCATCATCTTTATCATTTATCCATTCATGCTCTTCAGTATATAATAATTCCTTTGGTACACTCACTATTTTTTCCTCTCTATTTTACTTGGGTTTATAATTAAAATTTTCCAGAAATCCTGTATCAAATTTTCCAGAAATAAAATCAGCATTCTCCATTATTTCTTGATGATAGGGTATTGTAGTTTTTGGTCCTTCAATTATAGTTTCCTCCAGAGCCCTTTGCATTCTATTAATTGCTCCCTCTCTATTTTTTGCATGCACTATTATTTTTCCTATCATCGAATCATAATACGTTGGAATTACGTAACCAGTATATGCATGTGAGTCTACCCTCACTCCTTTACCACCAGGCATATGAAAATTCGTAATTTTACTTGGGGATGGCATAAAATTATTTGACGGGTCTTCTGCATTGACCCTACACTCAATAGAATGACCTCTTAATTTATAATTAGGATTGTAATCAGGACATTTCTCTCCAGCATGCACACGGATTTGTTGTTTAATTAGATCAACTCCTGTAACCATCTCTGTTACTGGGTGCTCAACCTGAATCCGCGTATTCATCTCCATAAAATAATAATTCTTATCTTTATCTAATAAAAATTCTACCGTACCAACTCCAACATAGTTAATTGCTTTGGCACCAGCGATAGAAGCATCACCCATTTTTTTTCTTAATTTATCATCAACAGCAGGTGATGGTGATTCTTCAATCAACTTTTGATGTCTTCGCTGAATAGAACAGTCTCTTTCACCAAATTGAATTACATTGCTCTTGCTATCAGCTAAAATTTGAATCTCTATATGCCTAGGTTTCTCAATAAATTTTTCTATATAAAGATCTCCATTACCAAAACCACTCAATGCTTCCTGGTATGCAATCTCGTAAAGACTATTTAGTTCATTTTCTGCCTTTACCAAGCGCATACCTCTTCCCCCACCTCCAGCAGTTGCTTTCAGCATAATTGGATATCCCATTTCATTTGCTAATATTTTTGCTTCTTCAACATTGGCCAATACTCCTTTTCCACCAGGAATCACTGGTACGCCCGCAGATTTCATAGTCTCCTTAGCTGTTGCCTTATCACCCATTGACTGTATCATTTTAGAATCTGGACCAATATAATGAAACCCATTTTCAGCACAAATCTTAGAAAATTCAGCTGATTCTGATAAGAATCCATATCCAGGATGAATAGCATCAGCATTCGTAATTTCCCCGGCAGCAATAATCCTAGGAATATTTAAATAACTCTCATTGCTAGAAGGAGGCCCTATACATACTGCTTCATCCGCGAACTTAACATGAAGGGATAATTCATCAGCCGTAGAATATATTGCAACTGTTTTTATACCAAGTTCGTGGCATGCGCGTATAACACGGAGAGCTATTTCACCACGATTAGCAATAAGAATTTTTTTAAACATTATTGTACTAAGATGGTTCTATAACGTATAAAGGCTGGTTGAACTCTACTGGATCAGAATTATTCACAAGTATCTTTTTTATCACCCCATTATGTTCAGATTCAATCTCATTCATAATCTTCATTGATTCAATTATACATAATACTTGACCAGATTTAATAGTATCACCTTCCTTCACATATGTTGGTTTATCCGGAGATTGAGCATTATAAAATACACCAGGCATTGGCGATAGAATCGATATTTTATTTTCTTCATCAAGATTTTTATTTTCTAAATTATCAGATGATGAAGATTGGCTATTTTTTGTATTTATGGCTTCATTTGGTGAACTCGTGGTAACATTTGGTGAATTTTTCAATACACGAAATTTTTTTCCCCAGAATGTTACCTCAATCTCATTAACGTCTGAATTTTCTAAAATATATATTATTTCTTTTAGCTTATCTTTCCACATAAATATATCTACTCCTTAATTATTTTTTGCCCTTTCAACATATTCACCACTTCTGGTATCAATTTTAATACGTTCTTCCTCATTAATAAAAAGAGGAACATTAAGCTCAAACCCAGTTTCAACGGTAGCAGGTTTACTTGCACCAGTTGCTGTGTTACCCTTAAAACCGGGTTCAGTTTTAATAACTTCAAGGATTACATGTGCCGGCATTCTAATATCTAAGATTTCTTCATTATCAAAAATAATATCTACATTCATTCCGGCTATTAGGTATCGTTTATTATGAAAAACTATATTTTCATGGATCATTAATTGCTCATAGGTTTCATTATCCATAAAAACAAAATTCTCTCCATCAAGATAAAGAAACTGCACCTGCTTCGCTTCCACTCTGATAAATTCTAACCTAGCCCCAGAGTTAAAGGTATGATCAATAATTTTACCACTTTGGATATCTTTTAATTTAGTTCTAACAAATGCACCACCTTTACCAGGTTTAACATGCTGAAACTCAATCACTTTCATTCTTTTTGATTTAAATAAGATTACGGCATTATTTCTTATATCTGCTGTAGTTGACACAAAAACCTCTGTTTAGTTATATCTTGATACATGTAAATATAAGACCACTATTTTACTCTTCAAATGTAGGCTTATTTTTATAACTTAATTCTATTGAGAAGATAAATTATTTATAAAATCAATTACCTTATCTATATCTATATCTATTTCATAAGGTTCTATAGACTGTTTAGCATATTTTACTAGATCTGCTTTAGATAAAAGATCTGTCCACTGAGAAAAACTATCATCATCAAAATGAAATAAATCCCTGTTTTCTTTTATTTCCTCTGTAGTCATTTCAAGTGTCCTAATATATGTTGAATATTCTATGTATTCTCTAGTAATGTGAGATAACTCAGAGTAAAATTCTTTAGCAAATCCTTTCTTATTAAGAANAGATAATCTATCATTAGCAATTTCTATAGGCGATTTTATGATTGAATAACTATTTTTTGGGTATATATATTTTATTCTTTTACTTAGAACCNAAATAATNNCTGAAANAATTACCAAGCATAAAATTATAAGTAAAATCTCTNTATATGGTATGACTCCCTTAACAACGACAGGTCCTTTCACAGGTCTAGCTTTTACCTCACTTAATGATGTNAGAACCGATANTATATCTATTGCTACTTTTTCTATTTCAATATCATGATCGATGTTTCCTTGAGAGTCTAAAACATTAACATAATATGNNGGTGTATAAAATCTTCCTGTATCCCAAAATGCAATTTCAATAATTCTTCCTATAGCAAGCTCATCATAAAAAATTAACCTTTGAGAATATATAGATATGGAATCACCTTTAAGATNTAGTTCAGGAAATTCTAGTTTTTTATTTTGTTGTGACCCGTTGCCCTTTATTTCCCAAGTGATAATATCACCAATACTAGCTTTAGATGTATCTACTTCGGACGTAATATAAATTGATTGGGCAAAGACTAATGAAAATGAAAAACTAAATAAAATAATATTATTTGCAAGATTAATATTTTTTACCTCTTCTTTTGAAAAATTTCATCAAAGGATCAACATAATCCTCAGTTGTTGATATCGATATAATATCCAGTCCAATTTTTGCTGATTNTTTTTCTAAATCAACTANTGATTTAATATTATTGTTATTCATCTGTTTGAGNTCTGGCTCGAAAGAAGTATCTATCCAAAACATTGAACCAGTTTCGGGNTCTTCCACTTTTATCATTCCAATATCTGGAAGATTNATCTCATAAGGATCATATATTTTTATCCCAATTAGATCATGTTTACGGTTCGCAATTCTAATTGAATTCCAAAATTTATCATNTAGAAAATCAGATAGAAGAAAANNGACACATCTCCTCTTAGACACTTTCATTAAGAACTCAAGAGCATCCTTTATTGAACTACCATTTCCATTTGGTTTTGTATATAATAGTTCTCGGATTACTCTTAATACATGTGATTTTCCTTTTTTAGGCGGCACATATTTAACCACCTCATTGGAAAAAAGAATAAGACCTACCTTATCATTATTTTTTATTGCAGAAAAACCAAGTANGCTGGCTATTTCGGCACCAATATTCTTCTTTAATTGAGATTCAGAACCAAATGCTCCGGATGCAGATATATCAACAATTAAGAAAACNGTGAGTTCCCTTTCCTCTTCAAATACTTTGATGAATGGATTACCTGANCTCGCAGTAACATTCCAATCAATCAGCCTAATATCATCACCCGGTTGGTACTCTCGAACTTCTGAGAACGTCATACCTCGTCCTTTAAATACTGAATGATATTCACCACCAAAAAAGTTATTTACTAGACCACGAGTTTGAATTTCTATCCGCTTAACTTTTTTCAGTATTTCTCGGGGTATCATTGTAGTTTATGGAACCTCTATTTTTTCAAATAATCTGTTGATTACNTCTTCAGTAGTCAGTTCTTCAGCNTCAGCTTCATAAGTTAAAATTATCCTGTGCCGTAANACATCGGCTCCAATATATCTCACATCTTCTGGAGTAATATACCCTCTGCTTTTAGTAAATGCTCTAGCTTTTGCTGCTCGAACAATATTTATAGTAGCTCTTGGAGAGGCGCCAAAATCTATAATTCCATCCATGTCTTTTAGATCATATTTAATTGGATTCCTCGTAGCAAAAATTAATTTTAATACATAATCTTCTACTTTTTCNTCTACATATATTTCATTAATTACATTCTGCGCATCAATAATCTTATCAGGAGTAACAACAGGATTAATATTAATATTTTCTCTTGCCTGGGTATTTTGACGCATTAATAGTTTTTCTGAATCCACATCTGGATAATCAATCAAAAGTTTAAACATAAATCGNTCCACTTGCGCCTCAGGAAGAGGATATGTTCCCTCTTGTTCTATAGGATTCTGCGTTGCAAGAACCAAGAATGGTAAGTCTAGGCTATAAGTATTTTCGCCAATAGTTATCTGTTTTTCCTGCATAGACTCTAACAAAGCACTCTGAACCTTAGCAGGAGATCTATTAATCTCGTCAGCNAGTATAATATTAGAAAATAAAGGGCCTTTTCTCGTGTCAAACTCACCAGATTTTTGGTTATATATAAGAGTGCCTATTAGATCAGCAGGCAGCATATCTGGTGTAAACTGTATTCTTTGAAAATTTGTATCTATAGAATTGGCTAAGGTTTTAACAGTAAGTGTTTTGGCTAACCCTGGTACGCCTTCAAGAAGCATATGACCATCAGCCAGCATACAAATAATTATCTTATCAATTAATCTCTCTTGCCCCACAATCACTTGATTAAGATTATCGCGCAATGGTTGGACAAAGCTAGAGGCTTTTGCTATACGATCATTTATCGCTGAAAGNCTAAAATCACTCATTATATAAACTAATCTTTAAGAGGTAATGTGTTTTAATGCCGGAATNTCATTAATATCTTTTCCTAGATNATCAATCTCAAATTTTACTGATGGTGATAGCTCATGTTTCGGAAAACGATCTAAAAAAACTTGATATTCACTGCGAGCTTTGTCAAAGTCTTTTAAAACATTTGCATATATATATCCAATCATAAACTGAGCAAGGGACTCTTCTTTCGAACCTTTATAATTATTAAGTACAATGCGGTATTCTTCTAAGGCTTTTTCAAAATCTCTGAGATCATTCATATAAATGTCACCAATTATATATTGAGCTTTTGCTGCAAGTGTATGATTTGGATATTGTTGAACCATATACAGTAGATTACTGATTGACTCATTAGTAAGTTTTCTTTTTCTAAGTGTTTCGGATTTATTTATTATCCATTCCGGAAAAGCATTCAGTTCTTTACCTGCCTGCTTAGCTTGTACGGATCCGGGATAGTTATCAACTGTTTTATTAAGTGCATTATATACCATTCCAGGATCATGTTTCCANTTTTTATATATATTTACTAGCTTATATTGCGCTAAAGAGGCTAGGCTATCTTCCGGATAATTGCTGATTAATAAATCCAGATTTGTTATTGCTTTGTCTTCTTCATTCTGATCTAGACTTGACTGGGCTATTTCCATTAAATCTGGAGCTTTCTTAGTACAACCAATGATTAATAGACCAACTAAAATAATATATGTTTTCTTCATTTTTCTTTCATTTAATGAGCGCAAATTTATGTTTTGAAATTATATCTGAAAAGAAGATACTGATATAGTAACAAATTAAATTAAAAACGGTTCCAAAATAATTATTCCTTTAAAAAAGGTATTGCACTCCAAAATTAATTTTCCCATTGCGAATATTAATATCGTCTTCAATAAATGGAACTGCATAGTCTAGCCTAACAGGACCCAATGGTGTAGAAAAGGTTAGACCAATCCCTGTATTCCAACCCAATTTACTCTTAATAAAATTTTCATAATTATCTGAAAGTATGCCACCATCATAAAAAATATTAATACCTAAACTCTCGTTTAATTGAATTCGAAATTCTATATTGGTTAAAAACCTGAAAATACCCCCTACAGGAGTATCACCAAGGTCGTTTTTCGTTTTGTATTTCAAAATTTCCCAGCCTCGCATATTTGAACTACCGCCTAAATAAAATTTCTCATAACTGTAATCGATGTCTGATTGTTCCCAAGACCACAGCCTTCCTAGTTTAACACGTATTGCAATAACAGATTTCTTTGTTATTGAAGAGTATGTATTGAAAGAAAAATCTAGCTTACGATAATCTCTCTCCCCCCCTAAAAAATATCCAGTTGATTTAAAATAAATATCAAATAAATATCCTTTCTTCGGAAATAACGGATCATCTTTTTTATCGAGATGGATTCTGAAAGATAAAGACCGTTGCTGTAAGTTTTTTACTGATGATGTATTCTGATTTATATTTAGACTATCAATTACCGAGATAATATAAATATCAGTCTTATTATCACTAAAATTTTCCCAAACAGTGATATTCTGAAAATAAGACCTCTCATCAAACATAATACTCTGGGACATCTCTAAACCATATCGTTCAACCTGATCAATAGTCTCTTGATCATAATTAATTAAAGTTTCATAGAAACTACTTATCTTTGTAGGCCAGCGAATACCCAAAATCCAATTAGTATCAAATCCAATGTCATATCTTAAGCGTGGCAATGTAAAATTAGTTTCCCATGGAAATCCTATTAAAAATTTTGTTGAGAAGTTAGAATTTGTTTTAAAAATAGACCTGTTCCTCCACTCAATAAAACCACCTAATGCTGGTAAAGGATCAAGCCCTTCATAGAATTCTACTGGCTCGTATCCTCCGACAGATAGCCACTCTCGCTGTTTATATTTATTTAGAGAGATCACCATATTAACTAAAGAGTCAGAGTCAGTAACCTTAACTGGAACAAGATTTACCATAGAATAAATCCCAGTTTCTCTTAGTCTCCGTTTTGATTTTTCTATTATTTCTGGATCATAGTTATTTCCTGGAATATATAATAATTCTCTCCAAACCAGATTACTGTCCAAGATATCAATACCTTCGATAAAGGTTTTATTAATGTAAACATCTTCCCCTTCATTAATTGTAATTAATACTTCCACAGAATCACTAATAATTGGTTCTATTTCAATTGTAGAAAATAATTTTGAAAAGTACTCAAGATTTTTCTGTAACTCTGTCACTCTTTCATTTAATAATACGCTATTAAATGGTTCTCTTTCACGAAGATTTAAAATACTCTTAATTTGACCGTCCGTTAGATGTTGATTACCAGAAATTTGCACTTTAGATAAAAAAAATTGTTTGCCCTCATCTACCTTAAAATATATATCCGCAGTATTATCCTTTATGTCATATGATTCTTTTATATCTACTAGTAAAAACCCCTTTGAAATAAAGTAATTTTTCAGGGTAAACGCATCCATCTTTAATAATCGACCATTAAAATTTGTTCCTTTAAACGTAAATGATAAATTCGATGGCCTCTGCCTTAGTAATGGCATCAATTCTTTTTTAGAAATGGAATTATTACCAGAAATCGTAACAGACTTTATTTTTATTGGTAGTTCCTGGCCAAATATTGAATAAAGGATGAAATGATAGCATGAGACAGCAA
>PAVC01000006.1 GCA_002713885.1 Fidelibacterota bacterium | reverse complement strand
TTTTACATTTTTTTGCAAAGAGCACTATTTTTAGTTCAAGATTCAATAATTTTATTCTTCATAAGCTTAATCTAATTCCCATTTATAGAAAAATTGATGATGAGGCAAACATGGGAAAAAATGTTGATAGTTTTATCAAAGGATATGAAATACTTGAAAATAGTGGTGCATTTTTGATTTTTCCAGAAGGTGTATCTATCGGAAAACGTGTATTAGAAAAAATAAAAACTGGGGCGGCAAGAATTGGTTTAGAAGCAGAATCAAAAAACAAATATTTACAAAATATAGAATAACATTGAACATTTATCTTAAAACAAAAAAATCGGTATTTAATTGTCAAGATATGGTTAATCCAATAAAAAAAATGCTATTAAAACATCCAAAAAATGCTTTTATTAATCAAGAGATAATTAATAAGCAGTACTTAGAACTTAATTATTCTGAAGCACCAAATTTCAATAAAGCAATTCTTGATTATGAAAAATTTGTTAGTCTGTTGAAATCATTTGGTATTGAATTACATTATTTACCAGAAGATAACTCAACATCACTTGATTCAATATATACTCATGATCCATGTATTATTTCAAACAATGGGATAATAATATGCAACATGGGTAAAAAAGCTAGATTAGCAGAGCCAAATACTATAGAAAAATTTTTTAAATCAATCCAAATACCAATACTTGGAAAGATAAAAGCGCCTGGTACTCTTGAAGGTGGCGATGTAGTATGGATTGATGACAAGACCATCGCAGTTGGAGAAGGTTATCGAACAAACAAAGAAGGTATAGAACAATTAAGATATTTATTATCTGATCAGGTAGAAACGGTAATAAGTGTGCCAATCCCACACTGGAACGGCCCTCAAGACTGTTTACACTTAATGAGTAATCTCAGCCCAATTGATCATAATCTGTATCTAGTTTATTCCAGGTTGCTTCCGGTATCATTTAGAAAATATCTTCTAGATCGAAATATAGAACTAATAGATGTCCCAGATGAAGAATATGAATCAATGGGATGCAATGTGCTAACAGTAGCCCCACGCAAAGCAATCATGATAAGTGGCAACTCGAAAACAAAACAATTACTTGAAAAAAATAATGTAGAAGTTTACACCTATGACGGTACTGAGATTTCCATAAAAGGCGCAGGCGGTCCAACGTGTTTGACACGCCCATTTCTGAGAATAAGTCAATGAGTTACTACAATCAATTCACAGCTAATACACAGTTAAAACTTTCACCATTTTTTGAGCGCACATCAAAATTGAATGAGTCTCAAGAATGGCGCAGATGGTCTGGATATTTATCAGCTACAAATTATGACCTTACGCATGAGAACGAATATTTTGCGATCCGAACAAAAGCTGCACTATTAGATATTTCTCCTTTAAAAAAATATCTAATTGAAGGTCCAGATGCTTTAAATCTTTTAGATAGATTAGTTACAAGAAATATAAAAATATGCAAAGTTGGACAAGTAATGTATACCCCCTGGTGTGATGAGAATGGCAAAGTCATAGATGATGGAACAGTTCAGAGACTATCAGAAAATAGGTATAGGATTACGAGTGCAGAACCTAATCTTGATTGGATTAATCATGTGGCTACGGGCATGAATGTTAAAATAATAGATGATTCAGAAACGACGGCTGCACTAGCGCTTCAAGGTCCAAATTCACGGGAGATTTTAAATTCTATCTCAGAAATTTCACTTAATGGATTAAAGTTTTTTTGGATGATGGACACAAACTTTAATGGCATTCCAGTATCTATCTCCCGCACTGGATACACTGGTGATCTTGGATATGAAATATGGATGGAACCAGAGAATGCTTTGTTGATTTGGGATTTATTATTAGAAAAAGGTAATACTTATGGAATAACTCCAACAGGTTTACATGCTTTGGACATTTCAAGAATAGAAGCAGGATTAATCCTGCTTGATGTAGACTATGTATCATCTCGCCATGCAATAATTGAAGCCCGCAAATCTTCTCCATTTGAACTGGGACTTGGGTGGGCAATTAAAATGAAAAAAGATGACTTCATTGGAAAAAATGCTTTAAAAAAAGAATTAAAATGTGGACCTGAATGGGAATTCGTTGGTATCGAAATTGAATGGTCTGAACTTGAAAATCATTATCGAAATGTTGGACTTGCCCCAGGGTTACCTTCTACTGCTTGGCGTACGAGCACACCTCTTTATTATAATTCAGAACAAATAGGTTATGCGACAAGTGGTACATGGTCACCTATCTTAAAAAGATATATAGCACTAGCTCATGTAAAAAGTGAATACTCAAAAAAAGGGACAATATTAGACTTTGAAATAAAAATCGAACACTTCAAGAAAACAACTAGGGCTCGAGTTGTTAACACACCTTTTTTTAACCCTGAAAGAAAACGTTCATGTCCAGCTTAAATAATTATGATGCAATAGTAATCGGAGGTGGTCATAATGGTTTGACCGCTGCAGCATATCTAGGACGAGCTGGCAAAAAAGTTCTGGTCTTAGAAAGAAGACATATTCTTGGTGGAGCAGCAGTAACTGAAGAAGTGTTTCCAGGTTTTAAATTTTCAGTATGTTCTTATGTTGTGAGCCTTATGAAAGCAAATGTAATACGAGAACTTATGCTTCCCAAATTCGGATTAGAAATTCTTCCTTTAGAAAGCACATTTACACCATTAGAAAATGATTATTTACTTCGAACCGCAGATAGTGATCAAACCTATCGTGAGATTGCTAGACATTCTTTGCGAGATGCTGAAACCTATACACGTTTTGGGCCTCTCATGGGTCAAATTGGTATGGCAGTCAGGCCTATATTAGAGACCATAGCTCCTAATGCGATTAGACCTTCTCTATCAGATTTATTTAATACAAAAAAATTACTTGATCATGTTAAGACTTTAACAACACAACAGTTTGAATATTTAACAAAACTTATGACAATGAGTTCAGCAGATTTTTTAGATGAATGGTTTGAATTTGAGCCACTAAAGGCAACCATGTCCGCAAGTGGAATAATTGGAACCTTTATGGGGCCTAGGTCACCTGGTTCTGCATATGTTATGCTCCACCATTATATGGGTGATATTGATGGTGCATTCCGTGCATGGGGATTTCAAAAAGGAGGCACCGGTGAGGTGAGTATGGCCATTGCTAGATCTGCAGAAAATTTCGGTGTAGATATCAAAACAGAAGCATCGGTTATGAATATAATTATAAAAAACAATAAAGCAGTTGGCGTAGCTTTAGAAAACGGAGATGAATATCGCTCTGATATTGTAATCTCAGGTTTAGATCCAAAACAATCATTCTTAAACCTAGTCAATGAGAATGAACTTCCTAGTGAATTTGTCCAAGATATTAAGAACTTTCGTATTCGAGGTTCATCCGGAAAAGTAAATCTAGCATTAGATGGTCTTCCTGATTTTAGCTGTTTGCCTGGGAATGGACATCACCTACGCGGCGCTATATCCATCAGCCCAAGCTATGATCATTTAGAAAATGCCTATGATGATGCTAAATATGGAAACTTTTCAAAAAAGCCTTTTATGGACATTATTCTTCCTTCTGTTCTAGATCCTGAAATGGCTCCACCTGGAAAACATGTCATGTCATGCTTTGTACAATATGCACCTTATAATATTCAAGGTGGCTGGAATGATGAAAAAAGAGAAGCTTTTGGAGATACCGTAGTAGACACACTCGCTCACTATGCACCAAATATCAAAGATATTATACTACATAGGCAGGTGCTTACACCAGCAGATCTAGAGTCTACTTTTGGCCTTACTGAGGGTAATATTTTTCATGGAGAATTAACAATACAGCAATTATTCTCCTTAAGACCAGCAGTACGATGGGCAGACTATACAACACCAATAAAAAACTATTACCAATGCGGTTCTGGAACACATCCTGGAGGAGGAATAACAGGCTCTCCTGGTGAAATGGCAGCTAAAAAAATTCTGGGTATCTTATAATGTCAAAATACGATTCAATAGTAATTGGAAGTGGAATAAATAGTTTAGTTGTCGCAGCAATGTTAGGCAAAAAAAGAAAAAAAGTTCTGGTATTAGAAGCACGTCAGCAAATTGGCGGTCTATGCTCTACTATTGAACTAAAAAATGGATACAAATGTAATGCAATTCATGACTCTATAAAATGGCTTGACCCAAGAGTAATGAAAACTCTAAGACTTGAAGAGTGNGGTTTGAAAATTATCAAGCCCNATATAGTTCGAATAGCATTAGGNAAAAAAGGGNAGCATATNATTTTCAATCGNGANCCATTAAAGACAGTAGAGTCTATTGCAAATCTTTCAAATAAAGATTCAGTAAAATGGGTAGAATTTGTTGNCTATATAAANAGATTATCTAANTTATTAGAAAANTTATATACGATTANCCCNCCTAAAATTCCNNANTTAGAAATGTCAGATNTTTTTTCACTAANACCAATGTTGTNNCCATTATTAAAACAAGGTNCTCGTGGAATNGTAGATCTATTAAGAGTTGNNCCTATGATGATGANTGAACTCATGGATGAGTGGTTTGAAAATGAATTATTNCGTAGTNCAATCTCTACTGCTGGAGTNCANCACCTATCNCTTGGGCCTTATNCTGCTGGAACTGGNTATAACTTACTNCATCAAAACCTTTACNCAGNNGGCGGATTCCATAATTCACTNTTTATANAAGGAGGNANAGTAGAACTAGCAAATACNTTNAAAAATATTGCAGAATCTNATAACGTAGAAATTCGNACCAATTCTAAAGTAAAATCTATAGAAGTAAATCAGAATAGTTGTGATGGTATTATACTTGATAATGGAGAACTCATCAAAGCTAATACAATAGTTTCAGGACTTGATCCAAATAACACCTTCATTAACCTTGTAGGTATATCAAACCTTGATCCCAATTTTCTAACACAGCTAAATAACATTAAATATAGAGGCAGTACTGCGAGAATATTTTTTGCACTTAATAGTCTGCCTAAAATCGAAGGATTAAATCTTGATCAAATGGGAACAAATTTCTCTATATGTCCTACAATAGAATCATTAGAACGAGCTTCTGATGCAGTTAAATATGGAAAGATATCAGAGAAACCTTATGTTGATTTCAACTTTCCAAGTATTTTAAACCCGGATTCAAGTTTAGGAAATAAACACATTCTCTCTGCTACTGTCCAATATGCGCCCTACAATCTTCGTGATCAAATCTGGGATGATCAATCCAAATCTATTTTGGAGAAAAATACAGTTCAAACAATAGAAAGTGTTATCCCAAATTTTTCAACTTTAATTGAATCATCTTTTATTTTATCTCCTTATGATATAGAAAAAGAATTTGGTTTAAAAGAAGGTAATTTAAATCATGGCGAGATGACATTAGATCAATTTATGTTTATGCGTCCAACTATCAGCTCATCGCAATACAGTACACCGATTAAAAATCTATACATTTGCGGTGGCGGCACTCATCCTGGCGGTGGATTACATGGGACAAATGGATATAATGCAGCAAAAAAAATATTAGATATATGATAGATAAATATCATAAGACAGCAGCAACATTAATTAAAGATGCAAAGACTCTTGATAGAAAATATTATTTGGATAATGATATATTTCATTCAGAGTTGGACAACATTTTTTATAAAAATTGGCTTTGTATTGGTCGCTCTAATGATGTAAGTAAAAAAGGGAATTTTATAAAGTTCGATATCGGAAGTGAAAGTATAATTATAATCCGTAACAATAAAAATATTTTAAATGGATTTTTTAATGTTTGCAGACATCGTGGTACTAGAATTTGTATTGAAGAGCGTGGAAGTTTTTCTAATACTTTACAATGTAAATATCATGGTTGGACATATAACTTAGAAGGGAAGCTAGTAGGAGCTCCAAATATGGATGATGTGGATAAATTTGAAAAAAAAGACTACCCACTATATAAAATATTAATAAAAGAGTGGGAAGGTTTTATTTTTATTTGTCTATCAGAAGAAGTTGAAGAATTTGATATTTTCTATGAACCAATAAAAAATAAGTTTGATGAGTGGCAACTTTCTGGACTCGAAACAATAGAAAAAAAAGATTATCTTGTCAAAGCTAATTGGAAATTAGTGATGCAAAATTATAACGAATGTTACCATTGCCCAACTATTCATCCAGATCTAGCAAAAATTCATCATTTTACTAGCGGGAAAAATGATCTTTACGATGGGCCATTTCTTGGCGGATTTATGACTCTTAATGAAAACATGGATAGTATAACTAAAAGTGGTGATTTGTCTTCTAAGCCATTACCTGGAATATCAAAAATAAATCTTAATCGAGTGTATTATTATTCTATATTTCCTAATATGCTTATTAGTCTCCATCCTGACTATGTAATGTATCATACAGTTTTACCAATATCCACAAACGAATGTAAAGTCACTTGCTCATGGTTGTTTTTGCAAAAAAATAATGATCAATATAANAAAAGTGATGCTATTGAATTTTGGGATAACACAAATAAACAAGACTGGAATATTTCAGAATTATCACAACTAGGAATACAATCAAAAAAATATAGTCCAGGACCTTATTCAGGCAGAGAAAGTCTACTTTCAACTTTTGATGATTATTATTTAAGTAACTTAAATAAATAATTGTATTAATTGTCTATTAATCACTTTAGCTATCATTTAATCATTTGTAATTTGATACCTCAATAACGGAATNTTATNTTTCTGACTCGGTAGCTCAGTTGGTAGAGCAGTGGCCTTTTAAGCCATTGGCCGTGAGTTCGAGTCTCACCCGAGTCACTATTAAACCCTGCCTAGCTGCAGGGTTTTTTGTTTGCCAGACCGATAGTAAGTTACAACAAGTTTTAGATGAGCAGATTAAGACAAAATATCAAAACGATAATTTTCGGTACAGATACCAGAGCTGGAAAATTATTTGATGAAATATTAATTGTAGCAATTATACTTAGTATAATAACAGTTCTATTAGATAGCGTTTCAGATTACCGTCAACAATATGGACAAATCTTAAATTTTGCAGAATGGGTTTTTACCATAATATTCACAATAGAATATTTTCTGAGAATGTATTGTATTAGAAGATCATTAAGCTATGTATTTAGCTTTTATGGTGTTGTTGACTTATTATCAGTAATCCCAACGTACTTAAGTGTTTTATTGCCTGGCACAGAAGTTTTATCCGTGATAAGAATACTTAGAGTATTAAGAATATTTAGAATATTAAAACTAGTTCAATATATGAGTGAGGCAAATCATTTAGCGAAAGCATTAATTGCAACCAAAAGAAAAATATTTATATTCCTTTTTGCAGTAATGAACATAGTAGTGGTTTTAGGCTCAATCATGTACTTAATTGAAGGCGAAGCCGCTGGTTATACAAGTATCCCAAAAAGTNTTTACTGGGCCATTGTTACTCTAACAACTGTTGGATATGGTGACATTCATCCACTTACGCCGCTAGGTCAAGCAATATCAGCAATAATTATGTTAATCGGCTATAGCATAATTGCTGTACCAACAGNGATTGTTACAACAGAATTAGNTTTTTCAAAATCAAATAATAAAAATAATATTNTNTGTAATGTTTGTGAAAAAAATGATTTAGAAAANGACTCTCTATTCTGCAGTCATTGCGGTGCAAAAATTGATAAATAATAATTT
Organism: Fidelibacterota bacterium; assembly: GCA_002713885.1. GTDB lineage: Bacteria > Fidelibacterota > Marinisomatia > Marinisomatales > UBA1611 > TMED80. Next base: position 3,903 of record PAVC01000006.1, on the reverse strand, counting down.
GATAACTTCCCCTAGTTTCTTATTATTATTTTTTATTTCATCATATGTTAATGCTAATGATGTCCAGAATTGGGATGATTCAATTGAAAAAACAATAAAAGAAACCTTTAAGGTTGAAACTTTTATTGACGGATTTGATATTCCATGGGGAATGGCATTTTTACCAAACCAAAATCTAATCGTTAGCGATAGAAATGGAAACCTATGGCAAGTAGACTATAATAAAAAAAAGAAAACTCAAATTGTTGGTGTGCCAAATGTAAGAAATAAGGGGCAAGGTGGTTTACTTGACGTACAAGTGCACCCAGATTTTATTAACAATCATTATATTTATCTTGGTTTTACTAGTTATTTAAAAAGAAGAAAAAACAAAACATTTACTTCTATTGTTAGGGCCAGACTTAAAAACAATAGTTTGATTGATCAAAAAATAATTTATAAAGCAGATGATATATATTATAGTGGTGTCACTGTTCACTATGGAACACGCATAGTATTTGATAAAGAAGGATATTTATATTTTTCAATTGGAGATAGAGGAAGGCGTGATCAAGCACAATTATTAGACTATCCAAATGGGAAAATTCATAGGCTTCATGATGACGGATCTATTCCAACAAATAATCCATTCATCCAAGAAAAGAATGCTATAAAATCAATTTGGACTTATGGAAATAGGAACCCTCAAGGATTGGCAATACACCCTGTTTCATCAATTATTTTTGAAACTGAGCATGGCCCTAAAGGAGGAGATGAACTAAATATTTTATCGTCTGGGAATAACTATGGTTGGCCTGAAATAACATATGGGAAAAATTATAGTGGGACCACAATAACAAAATACACCCACAAAAAAGGCATGGAACAACCGGTGATCCATTGGACTCCATCAATCGCAGTTTGCGGTATAGATTTTTATGACGGTGAATTATTTAAAAACTGGGAAAATAATTTATTAGTCTCTTCTCTTAAATTTGAAAACCTATATAGACTTGAAATAAAAGATAACAAAGTAACCGAACAAGAAATAGTTTATAGAGCAGGTAGTAGAATTAGAGATGTTGAAACTGGTCCAGAAGGATTTATATATCTAGCTCTAGAAGACCCTGGTAGAATTGTACGTTTTATTCCAATAAAAAATTAATTACTGCCAATATTCATCAATAAAGGAGCTCCAATTATCTTTCATGTCTTTCGGGACCGGAAAAGTATAACTATGTAAAGAACATTTTACTTTATGACCATTAGATACCTTTTTCATCTGACCACGAGTTACTAAATATGATAAAACCTCAACCGCTTCATTTCCTTTTTTTAGTCTATTTGATTCACGCTTTGAACTCAACTTTATTTCTTCATTATCTAAATAGAATGATAATGTTTGACCATCAGGTATAGCAAGTTGTTGATTACCATAGTATGACACTCTAAGGTATGGAACTTTTAAGGATGATATGACAATATCCATATCAACTGAAATCTTTTCGTCTGGAATAAAAAACCCATTAGACTTTTGACGAATCATAAATGTACCAGTATAACGATTTTCTTTTTTTAATACACGGTAATCATTTTTTGCGTATTGTACCGGTTTATATTCAACTGGTTCTTTTTTTGAGATTGAAGCACATGACGTAAAGAAAAAAAAGAATNTGTTAATTATTAATAATTTTTTATTTGTAATAACCAATGATTGATACCGATAGTGTTAGTTCTTTACCTGATTGTTGGTATATAAGTTAGTATTAATTAGTAAGAAACTAAATGAGTTCATTCATTTCTTTATTACTTTTTAAATGAATAAAGATAATTATAATGTGGTAAACATTCTTCTAGTAAACCTTTATACTTGNTGGGAATTTTTTCTATAGATTTATTATATGGTTTAAATGAACTTGAGTTAATCACATTTTTATACCAATAAGGTGACCATACCCCATCTGTTATTCTTGATCCCTGTGGCCAGTTAAGCATTTTTTTTGAAAAATTTATCTTAAAATATTTACACATTATCCTTAAATATTTCTCCGGATTTGTAAGAACATCTTTTGCATCAAAAACGAAGGGATATTTNCCAGTTATGTTTTTTATCTTTTTAAATAAATTCACCTGTTGGAGATAGCCTAAATCATTTATTCCATTTATTGGACTCTGCTTTGCATAACTTATGATTACATCTTTAGGATGACGAATTAATAAACAATTATTAAAGAACTTAACCCANGNNATATTTCTACCATTTACAATATGATGCACCATGTGCTTTTGATACCAAATTAATTTTTTCTCAGGAATTTTACCAATGATCAATTCTACAACATCTTCCCATTTTGTACTTTGAGCTTTTAGCACATCTTCTCTGCCTGGATGATCAAAACCAGTTTTATATAAATAGTAAGCATAAAANGGTTCATCAATTACAAAAGTGTCTTCTCGATTTTCAAAAGAACGCATCATGGCAGTAGAAATATTTCTTGGTCCTGACCACATAGCTATTCTTATTTGATTTTGAGAAGTCATTATCAAGATAAATTTTTTATATCATTTGCATACAAATTTTGTAGTTCATTTGTTAAATATCCTTTATTCATTATTCTACCATCAATCTCAACAACAGGTATGACTCCGGCAAAAGTNCCTGTGACAAATNCTTCATCTGCATTATATACATCTTGAATTAAAAAATTTTTTTCATATACTGGAATATTATTTTCCTTACACAAACTTATGATAGCACCTCTNGTAACTCCATTAAGACAGTATTCACCAGTAGAGGTCCAAATCTCATTATTTACAACTATAAAAAAGTTCGTCGAATTACACGTTGACACAAACCCATGTGGATCAAACATTAATCCTTCTTCTGCTCCTAAGTTTTCGGCCTCAATACAAGCACTTATACAATTCATTTTACTTAATGAATTAATCTTAGGGTCTTGCACTGCACTATCACGACGTGTTTGCACTGAAACAAGTCGTANACCTTTATCAATAACATCNTTATTTGGNCTTTTGTATTCAGGTATTATCACAATCGTGGGGGGACTAATTGTAACCTTTGGATGTTGATACGGAGTACTTTTTATCCCCCTNGATACTATTAATCTAATATGTGTATCTGAGCTCATATTATTTTCTTTTAATGTTGACCAGATTGCATTGATTATTTCTTCTTTACTCAAATGTATTTCCATGGCAATAGATTTTGCACCAACAAATAATCGATCAATATGAGTTTCTAAATGAATTAATTTATTATTATNTAATCTTATCCCTTCCCAAACTCCNTCACCCAATAAAAATCCACTATCAAATACAGATATCTTAGCTTCTGAACGATGATAATACTCACCATTAATATAAATTTTTATATTATCATTACGGCTGTCTTTAACATAATCATGTGTTGATGCCATTATAACTCCTTATCAATATTTAATCTGTCGCAATCGTTCAAATAGTATAGCTGAAACTGCAGCTGAAACATTAAGAGAATTGATAGCCCCCTGCATGGGTATACTTCCTAAAAAATCACAGTGCTCAAGAACTTTTTTTCTAATCCCTTTACCTTCACTACCAACAATTATAACAATTTTACCTGAGTAATCAATATCGTTCCATAGTTTTGAATCTAAATCATTTTCTATCCCTACAACCCAAAAATCATTTTTTTTCAAATCTTGGATTGTTCTACTAATGTTAGTTACCTCATACAAAGGAACCCCTACAAATGCACCCTGGCTAACATTAAGAACCGTGTTTGAAATTTTAAACGAATTGTGAAGAGGAAAAATAATTCCATCTATCCCTGCACACTCTGAGGTTCTAATAATTTGACCTGCATTCTGTGGATCTTCTATTTGATCAAGTATTAACAGACATGAGTTTTGATTAGTAAAATTA
>PAVC01000005.1 GCA_002713885.1 Fidelibacterota bacterium | reverse complement strand
AATGTTTGGATCAACTCGAATTGCATATCTTAGACCTGGTCCGATGATGAAAATCCCATATACTTCACTAGGGCCTTCTCCCTATTTATTTACAGCAGGATTTTCCTCAGAAATACATAACCTGTCTCCATTTAATACTGCTAAGGGGGCTTACGGCACCATGGAATTAGGTGGGTGGACATTTGGCGTGTCAACAGCCACTGGCGGTGATACGACTAGCATTGCGAATCTTGAAGTTTCGACATACAGGGCGCCTGTAGAGTTTGGTTTTCATGTACAAAAACGTGTCTTTGTCAGAGACAATATTTCTTTTTCAGTTGGATTACAAGATATTGTATTCCAAAATAATACAACAAATGGTCTTCAATTAGACCCTAAAGATTTTTCTTTTTTCGGAATTGTTAGTAGTCAACAAGACGTAGGTGACTATAACCTAAATGCCTTTATTGGATTTGGGACTGGTGGCTATGGCCTTATTGATACCCTTAAGGCTGATACGCTTTCTACACAATCAGAAGGAATGAATGCTGGTGTATTTGCTGGCGCTATTTTTAAAACACCTTATTTAGAAAAATGGGGTGGAATTGACATTGTGGGTGAATTTGACGGTAATGGCATCAATGTGGGACTCCGCATCCCCCTTACCTCGGATTATCGCTTGAACCTAGGATTCACCCACATAGAAAAACTTCCTAAATGGAAAGAGCGTTATTGGGAAGGCCACGCTGGGATTACAATTGGATTTGAAATTGCAGCTGCCCGTGGATCTGGCGTTAAAACGCCTGGTGGGGGTCCTGCTCCAAGCCCAAGGTTACAGCCGGGCTCCACTAACTATGCTGATATTGATACTACTCTAATGATGGCAGATTATGCTGTCCATACATTGAGAGATTCCATGGGTATGATGACAAACGAGATGAGAAATCTTATAACACGACTTTCAGCGATGGAACAACATTCAAAATTTTTAGAGGATTCATTAAAAGCAATCAAATTAAATACTAATGTTGGTGAGCAAAAAATGAATGATGCTATGAGACATTTATCTAGATCATTGCGTTATTTTTATGCGGGTAACTACCGGGCCTCACTACAAGAAGTTGAGGCATCATTAGAATTAAACCCCAATTTGGCATTAGCCTACGCAAGGCGTGGATCAATATATTATAAACTAGGCGATATTCAGAGAGCGACTATAAACTGGAATCTTGCTCTACGCATGGATCCAGAATATGATGATGTAAGAAATGTGTTAAAAGCGCTTCATGAAAATCGACTTAAATCAACAAGTATGATAGAGGATTAGGTATGGATATTGCAACTCTTGTAGGAATCATTTTAGGATTAGGGGCTATTGTAGGAAGTATATTCCTGATGACACCTGATTTTGGTATGTTTGGCTCTGCATCAAGTTTTGGGATTGTTTTTGGAGGCATGTTAGCATCTGTAGCGGTTGCCTTCCCATTAAAGGATGTATTACAGCTTGGTGCAGCTATGGCGGCTGTTTTTAAAGGTTCATCTGATTCCCTTGGAGGCCTGGTTGATGAAGCTGTTGAAGCCTCCGAGGCTGGTCGAAAAGGTACTGCTGATCTTGAAAAACATATTGATAACATTAAAGGTTTTTTCTTTAAAGATGGTGTTCAAATGGTAATTGATGGTTATTCGCTTGAAGAATTATCTGAAATTTTAAACACAAGAATTGATTATAGGGAATTGCGTGAAGGAACTCAGGCAGGCCTATTTAAATCAATGGGGACTATGGCTCCTGCGTGGGGTATGGTAGGAACGTTAATTGGTCTCGTTGTGATGTTATCGGGTTTTGGCGGCGAAGGCGGTGGAACAGATACGCTTGGTACCGGAATGTCAGCTGCGCTTATTACAACACTATATGGTGCAATTTTGGCTAATCTATTTTTCTTACCTATGGCAGAAAAAGTTAAATCACGTATTTCATTTTCAAGCACAATGCAAAGTTTACAATTAGAGGCAGCTAGATTAATTCACCAAAAGAAGCACCCAATAATTGTAAGAGAAAAATTGAACTCATTCATACCACCTAAAGAGTGGAAGAAAGATGAAGGTGGGGGCTAAAAATTAATGGCTGCTACACCACAAGAAATAAAAAAATATATGAATAAAGGCCGGGATTCAGTTGAAGAAGGGCTGCCGGGTTGGTTTGGGACATTTGCTGATATGATGACCTTGTTATTTGCTTTTTTTGTATTGTTAGCTGCTATCTCTACTATAGATCCTGTAAAACTTCAAAATATGGCTGATAGTATGGGTAAATCTGTTGGGAAAAAACAAAAACTTGACAATCAAGCTATGACACTTGGAGATATTCATAAAGCAGCTACAAAAATGGTTGAAGAAATGGCTGCTGATCCAACAACGGGCGAAAAACCAGTGGAAGTAACAACAAGCCCCAAAGGTGTCACTATTGGAATTTCATCTGATATTAGTTTTGAATCGGGCTCAGCTACGACGAAACCAGGGTTTCTTGAAATACTGAAGAAAATTGTTCCAACTATAGATGAATCCTACAATATGATTGCAATAGAAGGACATACAGATAGCGACCAACTACCTAAAGCTCTAGCCGTAAAATACCCAAGTAACTGGGAATTGTCTGGCGCCAGAGCTGCAGCTGTGGTTCGACTTTTAATTGGCCTAAAAATCGATCCTGTAAGACTTCAAGCTGTTGGTTATGGAGAATTTGTTCCAAGAGATAAAAATACAGCAGAAATAATTGATCAAAATCTAATTGAAAAATACAATTCTAATCCTCAACAAAAAGCCCGTAATCGTCGTGTTGAAATAACTTTTCTTGCACCAAATAGATAAGCTTTAATTGAGTAAAAATAAAAAAATTTATATGAAAAAGGGAGTGGTTATGAAAAAACGAATAAACAATCTATTTAGATATGTTTTATTTGGACTAATTATTAGTGTTGCCTTTGGGCAATCCAGTGGGTATCTGGCACAAAAATTAATGCTTGAAAATAGCTTAAGAAAACGTATTGGAGATGCTTTAGAAAAGGTTATCGATAATCGTAAATATGTAGTGGATGTAAGCGTTGATTTGGAAATAAGTAGTGCTGTTGAAAATCAAACAACCTTTTCGCCTTCTGGCGCAATTAAATCACTTAATTCTGCAGAAAATCTTCTACTTGATAGCAATACACCAAAGAGTGGCAGTGTAGGTTTACCTATCCCCGGATTTGACTTCACAGCTGAAAATACTCCCGAAGTTGAAAATGAAGCTAAAATGGATTCTCCTGTAGATGATAACGTGGTCTCTAGAACAAAAACAGAAAAACTCCCATCAATGGCCAGTGTCAAAAATCTAGAAATCAGCATTATTATTCAAGAAGGTGCAGCACCTGAACTAATTGAAAATATCAGACAGGTAGTAATGGTTGCGTCTAGNTTTAACCGCGCTCGTGGAGATGTTCTTAGTATTATGACAGCTAGCTTTAAAGAAAGAAGNGATGAAAANTCTGCTGAACAGGTTCTACTTAAAAATATTGCTGAAAAACTTGAATCCCTTGANAGNCAACGNGAANGATTNGGNGAGGTTGATTGGAAACAAGAATTNGACAACTATAAGGANTCAGAAGCTGAGCGTCGTCANGAGGATCGTTTATATTTTCAATCAAAATTAGCAGAAATGGAAAGCACTGCGNGAGACCAGTCTTATGANCAAGAAAGACAAGCTATNCTCAGNCAAGACTCNGTTCGGTTGCAAGCNTTAAATGAAGAAATTCAAAATTTAAAATCCTTTTTAGGTACAGCTGATATTTCAGATTCTGCTGCAACTGCTGCACAATCAACTGTTCAAAGTAAACTTGGTGAGAAAGAAACGCTTGATGCTCAAATTGCAGAAAAACTAGCAATGCTTGATCAAGTACAATCTGAGCTTGACAGACAACCAAGAAGTGAAAATACTGGGATGATTATTTTTGTATCTGTTTTAGCCGCGCTGGTTGTTGTTTTAATAGTTGTATTAGTCTTTGTATTAATGAACAAACCAAAACAGCCAATGCCACCATGGATGATGTATCCACCTCGCCCCAAAAAAAAAGATAGTGGAAACGGTGTGACAACGCAAACAACTCAAACTGTGCAACCACCTCCTGTTCAGACTGCTCCTTCACAAGAAGATGTTGCTGTTTTACAAAGTGAAGTAAATGACATGAAGCAAGCTGTGGTATCAATGAGCGTAGGTCAACCGCAAGCTGCAACAAAGATTGTTAAAGATTGGATCGTGGAAGAAGCTCCTCCTGAGCCTGAACCCACACCTGAGCCTGAAGACGAAAAAGATGGCAAGAAGAAAAAGAAGAAGAAATAAGGGGCACTTATTATGATATCAGATTATAACAGATTATCTGGTTTACAGAAAGTGGCAATTCTGTTTTCCGTTTTAGGTGAAAGCCTTGCTCTAACTCTTGTTAAAGAATTAGATCAAACAGAAATTCGCAAAATACGTGCTGCTATGCGAGGCGTTAATAATGTTGCCTTTGCTGTGAAAAAACAAGTAATGGAAGAGTTTTATTTTTCCTTTGTTAGTGAAAAATTTCAGCAAGACGAGGAAAGCGATGAGCCTAAAAAACCTTTTTCATTCCTTTCTGATTTAACTGATGAACAACTTGTTGCATTGTTATCTAGTGAAACACCCCGCGTTATTGCCATTACTCTTGCTCAACTTGAGAGCGATAAAAGAATGCTAGTNTTAAATCGTATCAGCGAAGAAGAAAANGGGCAGGTGTTGCTCAGTATAGGAAATCTTGATGATGTGCCGTTAGAAGCTGTTGTACAAATTGCCAACAAATTACAAAAAAAATCAAAACAACTTCCTAAAACTGTTGCTTTTTCTCGCGGCGGTGGAAAAGATCTAGCTGATTTACTCGGGGAAATGGATGCTAAAGAGGAAGAAATGTTTATGCAAAACCTTGAACAAGATAACCCTGAGCTTGCNGAGCAGGTTAAAAAATATCGTATAACATTTGAATCAATATTTGAAATTTTTCCGGACAACTTACTGCGCGATCTTATGAACGCGGTGGATTTAGATGCTGTTTCAATGGCCCTAAAAGGCATGGAACAGTCAATTACAGATAAAGTGATTGGCGTTTTGCCTAAAAAGAAACAAGCTATGTTTGAACCTGTTGAGGGTGCTGTGCCTAAGCGTGATGTTGATGAAGCAAGAAAATCTATTGTTTCAGCTGCAAAACAAATGGAGCGCGATGGAGCGTTTAAACTAGAAGATTTGCTTGGTGGCGATACTGTAGAGTAAATCTAAATAATATATTAAATCGCTTAAGTAAAGCCCCTGGATTATCTGGGGGCTTTTACTTTTCTAAAACAGCTTGTGCGGCAGAAAATCGAGCTATTGGAACACGATAGGGCGAACAACTAACATAATCAAGTCCCTTCTCATAACAAAAATGAATACTTGATGGATCACCGCCGTGCTCTCCGCAAATGCCAATTTTTAAATCATTTCTTACTTGTTTACCTTTATCAACAGCAATTGAAACAAGTTGGCCAACGCCAGAGATATCTAAACTTTGAAAGGGGTCATGCTCAAGAATTTTATTATCTAAATAATCTGGTAAGAATCCACCGATATCATCTCGACTAAAACCATATGTAGTTTGAGTTAAGTCATTAGTCCCAAAACTAAAAAATTCTGCCTTATTGGCAATTTGATCTGCAGTTAAACATGCCCGCGGCAATTCAATCATTGTACCAACTAAATAATTAAAGTTAACACCCGTATCATCCATTACATTCTTAGCCACTTCTCTAACAATCTGCTCTTGATTATCATATTCTGCTGCAGTACCTACAAGGGGAATCATTACTTCAGGAAAAACTGTGATTTCTGATTTTATTAATTCAGCTGTAGCCTCAAAAATTGCACGAGCTTGCATTTCGGTAATTTCGGGATATGCTATTCCTAGACGACAGCCCCGATGGCCAAGCATGGGATTAAATTCATGTAAACTATTTATTCTATTTTTTATTTTTTCAGAAGAAACATTCAGTTCTTTCGCCAATTCATCGATTTGAGCATCACTAAGCGTTATAAATTCGTGTAAAGGTGGATCTAAAAGACGAATTGTTACTGGTTTCCCCTCCATTGCTTCTAAAATACCTTTAAAATCTTCGCGTTGAAAGGGAAGCAGGTTCATAACTGCTTTTCTACGTTCTGATATGTCTTCAGCTAAAATCATTTTTCTCATTTCAATTATACGACTTGGTTCAAAAAACATATGTTCAGTTCTACATAAGCCAATTCCTTGTGCTCCAAATTTAATAGCCTGTTTAGCGTCTTCTGGACTATCTGCGTTTGTTCGTATTTTTAATGTTCTAAATTCATCAGCCCACAACATTAAATCTTTATATGATTGATTTGATTCAGGATCCGCAGGTTCAAGAGCAATCTGTCCTAAGTATATAGTCCCTTTAGACCCATTCATAGATATCCAATCGCCCTCTTTGATTATTTGATCACCAATTGTCATTTGTTTTTTGGTAAAATCTATATTTATTGATGAACAACCAACTATGCAGCACTTTCCCCATCCTCTTGCAACTAAAGCAGCATGAGAAGTCATGCCGCCCTTGGCTGTTAATATTGCCTCAGCAACATGCATTCCGTGCACGTCTTCCGGAGATGTTTCTCCTCGAACTAAAACAATGGTTTTTCCCTGTTTATTCCAGTTTTCTGCATCATCAGCAGTAAAGACAACTTGTCCAACACCGCCTCCTGGTCCTGCTGGTAACCCGCGAGCTAAAACATCAGTTTTATTTTCTTCTTCAATATGAAGTCGTGGGTGTAATAGCTCATCAATTTGTTCAGGTGAAACGCGCATTATAGCTTCTTCTTTTGAAATCATATTATTTTCTACCATATCCACAGCCATCTTTATGGCTGCACCTCCAGTTCTTTTTCCGGTTCGCGTTTGAAGCATCCAAAGGCGACCCTCTTCAATTGTAAATTCTATATCCTGCATATCATTATAATGCTTTTCTAATTTGGAGCGAATTTCATTGAGTTGACCATAAACATCCGGAAGAAATTCTTCTAAAGATTCTAAATGTTTGGATTCATCTGTTTTTGTTTCTTGATTTAATGGGTGTGGTGTTCTAATCCCAGCAACAACATCCTCCCCCTGTGCGTTCTGTAACCATTCTCCANAAAAATTATTTTCCCCNGTTGCTGGATTTCTTGTGAANGCAACGCCAGTGGCTGATTGATCNCCCGTATTACCAAAAACCATTGCTTGTACATTAACAGCTGTNCCCCATTCTTGGGGNATNTTTTCTATTTTTCTATAACTAATTGCTCGTTTACCATTCCAACTTTGAAAAACAGCTTTGATACCNCCCCATAATTGTTCATAATGGTCATCNGGGAATTCCTTCCCGAGTACNTTCTTAATTCTCACTTTAAAACTTTCTGAAATAATTTTCCAATCATCCCCCGAAAGATCAACATCANAGTCATATCCATTTTTTATCTTATAATTATTTAAAATTGATTCTAATTGATGACGAATACCTTGACCTTCTTCTGGATCTAAGCCAGCTGCTTTTTCCATTACCACATCTGAGTACATCATAATAAGTCTTCGGTAAGCATCATATACAAAACGTGTGTTATCTGTTTTTTTTATCAACCCCGGAATTGTTTTAGATGTTAAACCTACATTAAGTACTGTTTCCATCATTCCTGGCATTGACATCCGAGCGCCTGATCGAACGGATAATAATAATGGGTTATCTGGATCTCCAAAAGTGTTTCCCATTCCTTTTTCAATTTTATCAACTGATTCTTTTAGTTGTTTTTCAAGTTCATTGGGAAACTTTTGTGAGTTCTCATAATAATATGTACATACTTCAGTTGTAATAGTCAGTCCCGCTGGTACTGGAATACCTAANCTTGTCATTTCAGCCAAATTTGCTCCCTTACCCCCCANTAAATTTTTCATATCCGCCTGGCCATCCGCAACACCGTCTCCAAAATAATAAACTGCTTTCATATAATGTGTTCTTTCATATTTAATAAAANAATNTTGCTGAATTTACATTTTCACTATGGAATTAACCTTTAATTTATCGTAAGTAATACTTATATAAATATGCCAAAACGAGCTGATTTAGGAAAAAAATTAAAAGATTATTTAACGCTATATCCCAATGAGGATGTTACAATAAATACAATGATCCAATTTTTGAATACTTATCCTGATTGTTTTGAAAGAAAAAATTTGAAGGGGCACTTTACAGGATCTGCATGGGTCATAGATGACACACGTTCATGGATACTTATGACACATCACCGTCAACTTGATCTTTGGGTACAGCCCGGTGGTCATGCCGATGGGAATNAAAATTTATTAGNAGTTGCTATTAATGAAACAAAAGAAGAAACAGGATTAACACAATTAAGNGTTATATCTGAGGAAATATTTGATCTAGATATACATGAAGTTCCACAATACAAAAACATACCAAAGCATTTTCATTATGATATACGTTTTCTTTTAGAAACGAATCGAAACCCAAATGACATTAAGATTAGTAAAGAATCCTTTGATGTTGCATGGATTCATAAGAACGCAGTTTTACAGAAAAACAATGATAGCTCCATAAAAAGAATGTTAAATAAAATAAGCCAGTGAACTTAACTGAAAAAATTAAATCTTACATTTATTCGAATATTGTCCCCAANAGAAAGCGGACTATTGGCGTTGAAATAGAGGGATTATATTATGATAATTATTTGAAGCGCTTACCTGTAAACCCTTCAAATAAATACTCTGCCACAGATTTGTTAAATGACATCAAGCAAATAAATGATTCAGATAGTTTATTTAATTATTCATTAGAACCTGGNGGCCAGCTTGAATGGGCTTCTGGGCCAACTATTNGTTTATGGGATATAAAAAAGCAATTGGACAATCATCTGAAACTTGAAAATAGACTCTGTGAAGCGAATAAAATCAACAGGCTTTATTTGTCAGTTGANCCCATATACAAACCTCAANACATTGATCTAATTCGTTCAAAAAAATATGAATCAATGGATAAAGTTTTTCAAAAAACTGGGAGCATGGGGTCTTGGATGATGCGCAACACAACCAGCGTACAGGTTAATATTGATTTTACATCAAAACAAGATGCAAACGAAATGGCTTTTATAGCAGATGTGATTCAACCCCTGTTCAGTATGCTATTTTCTAATGCTCCTTTTATTAATGGACAAGCGGCTAAAACAGATAATCTTCGTTGGAAAATTTGGGAAAATACAGATAACAATCGTTGCCGTTCTTTATTTGACCATGACATTTATATTCCAAAATCAATGGTAAATAATTACGCAAAATGGATTCAAAGTGTACCTGCAATTTTTGAAATTAACAATTCCTCTGCCAGGTCGTTTTCTGGATCCTTGGGAGAAATGCTATCGAAACACTCAGATGATTTAGATCAACATATACTTTCGGCACTTAGGCAATCCTTTACTCATGTTCGTTATAAAAAAGTTTTAGAAATAAGAGCAGCTGACAGGCCAATAAAAGGAAACGAAATGTGCCCACCTGCTTTTTTAGCTGGGCTGTTAACTGCACAAAATGTGCGTGAAGAGCTTTTGGAGATTATAAGTAAGTGGTCTAAAAATGATCGTAAAAAATTAATAATATTAGCAAATAATTTATCTTTAGATAAAACAGGCCCTCAAGGGAAAAGTGTCCAAGAGTGGCTAGAAATACTCGCTGATCTATCTTTGCGTGGATTAGATGAGAGGAGCGTTTATTTCAATATAAAAAATGAAAGAAGTTTATTAGAACCTTATTTAATAAATCTTATAAACAACGGACCTAGCACATTACAAATACAGAAAAAATTTCAAAAAACTANATTTTCTTTAGATAGTTTTCTTTTAGAATTAACTTAGATTCACCACTCTCTAATGAACCCAAAATTATTACATAATTTAACCACAATACCGTTCTTAATAATGGGTCTATGTGCCTTTCTTCTTGGTTTGGTTTGGCTCTTATCCTCAGAGCCGTGGATGCTAGATAAAGCAGCCAATACTATTTTACTTGATGAATCATATGAAACAATATTTTCAGAACAAGTAAATAGAAATCTTCCAAAATATTTAACATTGTTATATCGTTTCTTTGGATTGTGGGTATCATCATTGGGTCTATTATTGTTGTCTTATACAATAGTTACTAGAATGGGGTCTGGCATGGCGCGTGGGTTTTTGCATTCTACATTTTTCATCACATTGGTTGGTATATCAATAATTGAATATATATTTATTCCTTCATCACCCTTTGTTTATCTAACTGTTGTGCTCTGGTTATTGTGGNCAATTAGTGTTTGGGCGGGAATTCAATTAAAAAAGCATGTTTCTTGATTTACATCCTTTAGTCATACATTTTCCAATTGCTCTGTTTTCATCTGCAGTTTTATTTGATTTTATTGCTGTTATTTTCAAAAAAGATGAATTATTAATAACTTCATGGTGGGTAATGCTGTTGGCGCTTTTTTCTTCCGCTTTTTCCATTATAACTGGTTTGATTGATGATAATTTAATTGGACATTTGTTTGCCACATTCCCTCTATGGGAAAATCATGGATTAATGCAAATTATATCTATATTGATTTTTTGTTCTATTTTCATTTGGCGCACCAAACAACCTGTTCTCTTTAATTCAAAAAAAAGAGCGCTGATATATATATTGATAGGATTAACAAATGTTGTCATTTTATTTTATGGGTCTCATCTTGGGGCAATACTATCAGGACGTATATAAAAAAGAATTCAAAAATTTAATTATGAATATTAATTTCTAAAGTCTTATCTACAATGAAGAGTAGCACACATACCGATAATCAGGGATTTTTATATACGAACCGTACTGATAAGTGGTGGGTTGAGCCGCTGTGGACAGGATTTGGTTTCATGTGTTTTGTGATTTATACAACCTGGGCCATGTTTCAAGCTAATAATTATTGGTGGAGCGGTGGACAGGCGGGGTTTGGCGGATACTTATCCCCCTTTTATTCTCCTTTAATATTTGTTAAGGAAGCCGTTGCAGGAGGTGCTCCAATTGAACACTCATGGTTTGGTTCATGGCCAAGCTGGTGGCCTAAATTAATCCCAGCTTCCCCAGCAATATTAATTCTTGCAGGACCACTTTCGTTTAGAATGACTTGTTACTACTACAGAAAGTTTTATTATAGGGCTTATTTTATGAGTCCACCTGGGTGTTCAGTTAAAGGTGTCAGAAATAAACAATATAAAGGTGAAACAGCCTTGCTTGTGTTTCAAAATTTACATCGATTCACTCTTTATTTAGCCTTAGGGATTATTTTAGTGTTAACCTACGATGCAATATTATCTTTTTTTCAAGGTGGGCGCTTTGGTGTTGGCATCGGATCTATAATATTAACAATTAATCCCATCTTATTAGCAGGATATACATTTGGTTGTCATGCCTTCCGGCATCTAACTGGTGGCAATAAAGATTGTTTTACATGCCCAAATGGAAAACCAACATTTCGTTATCGCATTTGGAAAAGTGTTAGTTGGTTAAATGGTCGTCACATGATGTGGGCATGGATAAGTATGATATGGGTTGCATTCACTGATATTTATGTTAGAATGGTTGCAAGTGGTTATTGGGTAGATATTAATACGTGGAGTAATTAATGAATATATCTGAAATCAAAACAGTAGAGCATGATGTTATTGTGCTTGGTGCTGGGGGGGCCGGTCTACGTGCCGCTATTGAATGCTCAATGCAAGGTCTTAGCACAGGTTTAGTTTGCAAGTCGTTATTAGGGAAAGCACATACTGTTATGGCCGAGGGGGGCGTTGCTGCTTCTTTGGGAAATGTCGATGAGCGCGATCATTGGAAAGTACATTTTAGAGATACAATGCGTGGGGGTAAGTTTTTAAATAATTGGAGAATGGCTGAGCTTCATGCGCGTGAAGCGCCTGCGCGGGTAAGAGAGCTTGAAGAGTGGGGGGCTGTTTTCGACCGTACAAAGTCAGGATTAATTAATCAAAGAAATTTTGGTGGCCATAGATATCCTAGGCTTGCGCATGTAGGTGANAGAACGGGTTTAGAAATAATTCGTACACTTCAGGATCNCGGNATTCATCAGGGNATTGATATATANATGGAATGTACTGGATTAGACTTAATTAAAGATGGTGATTCCATTAGTGGAATGGTTGGGATGTGGCGNGATAATGGAGAATTCATAATATTTAAATGNCGTGCTGTTATTTTNGCAACAGGTGGTGGNGGAAAAGCTTGGNAAATAACCTCTAATTCTTGGGAATACACGGGCGATGGGTATGGTATGGCTTATGAAGCAGGNGCTGAATTAATGGANATGGANTTTACTCAATTTCATCCNACNGGTATGGTNTGGCCACCATCTGTTAGAGGAACNTTNGTTACAGAAGGNGTGCGTGGTGAAGGAGGAATNTTAACTAATAACGAAAATAAAAGATTCATGTATNATAATATTCCTGATCGTTTTGCAGCAGAAACNGCTGATTCTGAGGAAGAAGCAAATCGTTGGTTGGCAGGNGATAAAGATGCAAGAAGACCNCCGGAGCTNTTAACNNGGGATGTNGTTGCGCGCGCAATCCGCAAAGAAGTAAAGGCNGGCAAGGGCTCACCNCATGGNGGTGCTTTTTTAGANATTGCTACNAGAAGAAGCGCTGAAGATATTAANCGAAAGCTNCCTTCCATGTATCATCAGTTNAANGTATTAGCNGAACTCGATATAACAAAGGANCCNATGGAGGTTGGNCCAACACTCCATTATTTTATGGGTGGGGTTAAGGTTGATGCCGATACTCAAATGACTCGAGTGCCTGGTCTTTTTGCCTGTGGNGAGTGTGCTGCTGGNGTACATGGTGCAAATAGATTNGGGGGAAATTCGCTTTCTGATTTGTTAGTTTGTGGAAAACTTGCAGGCACAGGAGCCGTTGATTATCTTAAATCATTGGAAAATAAAAAAAATATAAACGATAATGATGTTCAAAAAGTTATTCGTTCAGCAACGGATATTTTAAATCGAGAACAAGGTGAAAACCCCTATTTAATCCATGAAGAACTGCAAAAGCTAATGCAGAATAACGTGGGCATTGTCCGAACAGATGAGCTGCTATCTGAAGGGATAAATGGTCTCTCAATCTTATGGGAAAAATTTAAGAATGTGAAGGCTGATGGAGCGAGTCAGTTTAACCCGGGATGGCACCAAGCCATTTCCTTAAGAAATTTGCTTGTTACATCAGAATCTGTTGCTCGTGCCGCTCGAATGCGCGAAGAAAGCCGTGGCGCACATACTCGCGTTGACTTTGAAGGAGAACGTGATGAATGGCTACGATATAATGTTGTTATAAGGAAATCGGATGATGGAAAAATGATATCAGAAAAAGTTGTGCGCGATGAACCCGACCCCGAATTAAAAAGAATTGCTGAATTAAGTATTGAAGAATTAGATGCGGAAGTATTGCGCGAAAAAGAACAAGGATAGGGCGTGGGATTAAGAAAATTCAGATTATTTCGTGGAGATTCGGAAAGTGGAACAATGAAAGATTACAAGGTTGAGGTGGATAAAGGCATGGTGGTACTCGATGTTATTCATCGTATCCAGGCTGAACAAGCAGGTGATCTTGCTGTAAGGTGGAACTGTAAGGCGGGAAAATGTGGATCATGTAGCGTCGAAATTAATGGTAAGCCCAAATTGGCTTGTATGACGAGAATGAACGAATATGAATCAGATGAAACTATTGCAGTTAGACCAATCAAAACGTTTCCATTAATTAAAGATTTGGTTGCTGATGTTTCATGGAATTATAAACAAAATAAAAATATTACCCCCTTTACTCCTGACCCTGATAAAAAAGATAAAAATGGCAATTATATTATGATGCAAGAAGATATAGATAGAGTTCAAGAGTTTAGAAAATGTATTGAATGCTATTTATGTCAGAATGTTTGCCATGTTTTAAGAGATCATGAAAAGAAAAATAAATTTGTTGGTCCACGATTTATGATAAGACTAGCAAGCCTCGAAATGCATCCTCTTGATAAAGCTGATCGAATATCAAAGGTTAAAAATGATCATGGGTCAGGTATGTGTAATATTACTCGCTGCTGTTCAGATGTTTGTCCTGAACATATTCAAATAACAGATAATGGCATAATTCCATTAAAAGAGCGTGTTGTGGATCGTTACTATGATCCATTTATGCGTTTATTTAATAAGTTTTTTCCTGGGAATAGAAAATAAAAAAGACGGTCTAGCTTTTTAACCTGAAGTTAACCGGTATTGAAATCCAAACGCCCACAGCTCTTTCTCTTTGCTTGGCTGGGCGAAATCTTACATTTCTAATTGCTTCGGTAGCTGCTTCATCAAGTCCCGTATTTGGTATTCCTTTTAAAATAACAGTGTCTTTAACCCTACCTCTTTCATCTACAAACACTTGAACAACAACGGTCCCTTCAATACCCGCTTCTTGGGCAATTTCTGGGTATTTTGGTCTAATTGGTCTTAGGGGAACCGGGGGGTCATCATAGGGAATAAATTTAACTCGTGGCCCTTCTGGTGGGGGAGGCGGGGCGTCCCATGCATCAAATTCGTCTAGATTAAATTCATCCAAAGTAATATCATCAGCTATGTCTTCACTTTCGGACTCAACTGGCACAGAAGGCCTTGCTGGTGGGGGTGGTTGATCAAATTGCTCTGTTTGGGGTATATCTATTTGTTCAATGATTATTTGAAATTCTTCATCCAACTCCATTGTGTTTGTAGATCTTGGAAAAACTAAAAAGGTGAAAATTAAAATTAATATCCCCGACAACCCCGTAACTCGCACAATAACTGGATATAAATATTTTATGGCAGCTGATGATTCACTTCTCATAACTAGTCTACTGCTGTTTTAGATGAGTAATTAAGCTTTAAAGCGTCTGCTTTTCGAAGTTCTGTGTGTATGTCACTTATTAAACCCATTTTTGCTCTTTCATCAGCTTTTAATGAAACAACTAATTGTGGATCGGCCACACGCTTTTCATACATAACGTGTCTAACGCCCTCAGCTTTATAAAGCTTATCTTCAATTGAGACAAGGCCCTCTTTTGAAACCCATATATGGGATGTGTGCCTCTTTGATTTAAGCTTTTCAATCCTTTTTGCCTTGGGTAGTGAAATTGGCAAACCAGAATATTCCCTTAAAACAGTTGTTACCATAAAAAATATTAATAACATAAATATGATATCTGGCATAGAGGCTGTTGGAATCTCGGATTCAAGTTGTGTTTTGCGATTTATTTTCATTAATCAGATTCCGCAATTGAAACTCTAGTAGCATTAGCTTGCTTAAGTTGATCAATTACGCGGATATAATCCTTATAGTTTGATGCTTTATGAGCTTTAACAGATATAACCAATTTGTTATTTTCAGCTATTTTTTGTCTAACAGTTCTTGAAAGATTTCTAATTTCAACGGGATCGCCTCCAAGGAGTACGTTACCAGATGAGTTAATTAAACAATTCAAAATATTTTTTTTGTTGATTTCAATTTCTTCACCTTCAGCCGGTAGAACCATACCTAGTCCTTTATCCATATCAATTGTTGTTGTAACCAGAAAAAAAATCAGCAATAAAAATGCAATATCTGCCATTGAAGATGTTGGAATTTCACCTCCGCGAAATCTGCGCTTTTTACCTAACATTGGTCAGCTACTTTTTGCCACCTTTTGATGATTCAATTTCATACAACTGATCAACAAGTTTCATCGAACATTCTTCCATATCCAAAATGAGCTTATCAATGCGTGAAACAAAAAAGTTTTGAAAAAATTGAATGATCATGGCTGTAATAAGACCAAAAGCTGTTGTAAGGAGTGCTTGTGAAATTCCGCCTGCAACAACAGCTGGAGAAATATCGTTTGCAGCTTTAATTGCATCAAACGCTGCAATCATACCAACAACTGTACCTGTAAACCCTATCATAGGCGCTACGGTTATAACGGTATTTAACCATATCATATTCTTTTCAAGAAAAGCCATTTCAAGTGATCCAGCACCTTGTATTGCCTTTTCAACCTCACTAAGTCCTCTGTGTGTTTTTGTAAGTCCTGCGTGAAAAATTTCTGCTACGGGACCTTTTGTGTTATTGCAAATCTCTAATGCTGCATCAACGCCTTTTACTTCCAGTGCATCAGAAACATCTGCATAAAATTTATCTGAATCGATGGATGACATCAAAAGCGAATACGCTCTCTCAAATGCAAAACCAAGGCCAAAAACTAATGAAATTAGAATTGGCCACATAAATCCACCGCCATCAATAAAATATTGAACCATTAAATACCTCCATTTATTATATCAATTTGTATTATCAAAATAGACCTTACCTTTTAAGGGTGTTCAATTATTAAACCCGGGAATTTAATTGGTTTCAACCAAGAATGCATCAGCTTCGTTAAAATGTTTTAAAGCACCCATTATTTGATTATCTGCCATTATTCTTACTCCCCAAAGCTCATTTCTACCCCATCGCTGTCCAGCTATTTCAGATTTCAGCATTATTTTTATATATTCTTGATCCCTGTTTATTTCTTCTAGATTTATTTTTTTTTCTTGATCTGCTAAATATGATAAAAATTGATTGTATGCTTTTTCCGATATTTCCCAACTTGATTGGAAATTTCTGTATGTTCCGGGTATCTTATTTTTTTTAATATATTTGGTGCTCCAATTAAATATAGGCCTTTCAGGATTAGACATTATTTTTCTTGTTGTTTCTGTTAATTTTAAATCCCAAGGTAAATGGATATCGGGGGTTATACCACCACCACCATACACTGTTCTGCCCTTTCTGGTTAAATAGGGTGGTCGTAGTTTTTTTAAGGAATCAAGCTTTTCTTCTCTATTTTCTTCATATACTTCTCTATAGTAGTCATCGTAATTATTTTTGTCGAATGGCCTTTGTATAAGCCTTCCGCTAGGCGTGTAATATTGTGCAATTGTTACACGAATGGCCGATCCATCGCTTAACCCAGCTTGACGTTGTACAAGTCCCTTGCCAAAACTGGTTTCACCGACCACTAATCCCCTATCTAAGTCCTGTATTGCGCCAGCAACAATCTCGCTTGCACTAGCTGACCCTCTATTTACTACTACAATAATAGAGAAATCATCGTTACCCGTTGATGGAGAGGAAATGAATACTTCTTCCGCATCTTTGTATTTACCTTTTGTGTAAACGATTGTATCCTTTTCGGCTATAAATATATTGGCAACTTCAACTGCCTGATCCAATATTCCTCCGCTA
>PAVC01000004.1 GCA_002713885.1 Fidelibacterota bacterium | reverse complement strand
TTACTTACAACATGATCTGAAACCCTACAGCCAACGCCACTATTAGCCCACGAACCTCCCTTTAGAATAATCATACTATCCTGTATCCCACTACAAAATTCATATACATTGCCAGACATATCATAGATACCTAGTTCGTTTGCGATTTTTAGACCTACAGGCTGCGATCTATCGTTTGAATTGAATTTACACCAAGATACATCTTCAATATTATTACCACCACTATAAAATTTATCATCTCCACCAATAGTTCCACCTCTAGCAGCATATTCCCACTCATCAACGCTAGGAAGTTTAATAGATTTTCCTAATAGCCCAGTTAGCCAATTACAATATGCTTGAGCATCTTCATATTTTATATTAATAACAGGTCTATCACCTCTTCCCCATTCACTATCATCAGGAAATTCTCTATTTGTAGATATACAGAATGCATCAAATTGTTTAAACGTGATCTCAGTCCTACTAATATTAAAACTTTTTGCAGAAAGATATGTAGGCTTAGGAGGTGGTATTATAGACTCATCTATCATTTCTATTGATCCACCATTTACTAGCACAAATTCTGGAACATAGTTACCAGCAATTTTTATGGTATTCTCAATTAGATCTATTTGAGCCTTCTTATTATACAGTATTTCGCTGTTATCAGCGATTAACGAATTGTCAATTTTTATGTTAGAACATTTGTTAAATACAAAACCATAAAGACCTTCATTTACCTCGGAGTTTAAGATTTGGATATTTCTAGAATTTTTGGCATTCATACATATATTATTTTCCCCAAATATTCTTATGCTATCTATATAAACATCATAAGAATTATAAATATTAACAGCTTTTCCAGGTATAATATTACCTGCTGGTTCTTTAGAACTATTGGTGTGATATAATTTTCCTTTGTATTTGAAAATTGAATTCTTTCCTAATTGGCGTCTGGCAATGCCAAAAGCATTATCAAAATTCTTTGCACTATCTATAGTGGTGATGGTATTGTGGCTATTCTTATATGGGTCATAGTAACCTATAGTGAGATTTTTAATTGTTATATTATTTGATTCATAAATATAGATTATGTCTGCGTTACTCCATTTTAATCTTATTTCAGACCCTTTATTNCCCATAATTGTGATATCTGTTTTATAATTAATAGTCATGCCAACTGTACTATCAATATTAAAATCGGGATAAATATAATGTATACCTGATGGGATTGTGATTGTCTCACCATTTCTTGCATTGTTAATCAGATCCTGTATCTTAGANTTTGGATATAGTTTTATTTTCATTTCAGAATCAAGCATTAAATAACGATGCTGGAACCCATCAAGCNTAACTAATAAAGTATCATTGGGGAATACCTTACCGANGTCAAANTCACCAAAACGATTGGTAGTAGCACTTTTTTTCTGACGNATTAGTGTTAGCTGTGCTTCATCTAGAAGTCCACCNTCAATATNTTCAACAGTTCCTGAAACTGAGATTTTATTAATTGAATAGANCGGAGTAATTACAAGAGTATAAAAACCTAGTATAACTATGTTGATATAATATTTTCTAGACATGGTTTTATGACCTATAATATACATCTAAAATAGTTTATAAGCCCTGTAAGGCTTGACACTTTCTTTAGAAAAACTAACTTAAATTAACAGGATCGCAGCTAAGATTGCTGTAGTATAATAGGCGAAAATAATGGGGCTTTTTAAAATTTTAGATATAGATAATGGAGATTTCTTTTTTGTCACTTGCTGAAATAATTTCTTTTGAGCATTCATCATATATAAAAGCTCAGACCTTTCATCCTCTAAATTCTCCTCAAAGATCCTGTCACTTTCCATTTTTTTGTGAAGAAGTGTTTCTACCCCGAATTTTTTGATATTAATAGAATTAGAGTAACTATTATTACTAGATGATTTTTTTAAAACAGTTTCATTTTTAATTATAGGAGCGGGATTATCTATCTGATCATTTTTTATTGCTTTTATATCATTAGCTATTAATAACGATATTGCATCTTTAGAAATCATTGAGTTTACTTCTACTATTCGTTTTTTACTTTTCTCATCATTAATTTTTTTGATTTTATTATTCTGGTTATAATTTGCTAACCACATTTGGTGTCCATCATCACAGCAAAATAATGAAAGATGTTCACCATTAACAATCTCAGATGATCCGACGGAAAACATATCTTTACCATCAATAAGGCATATCTGAGAGTAAAGAATATGCGCAGGTAAGAGGATTGACCATATAATGGTTTTCAATGTAAAGTTCCTTTATTTTAATAATGTCGACTTGCCAGAAAATATCAATCAGATATATATGGTATGTATGATAATTGAATAGTAATTATACCAATATTAATCTATTTAAAAGCCCTGCAAACGTCATCTTTAATTATTGAAAAAGCACAATACAATCTAAGTCTAAGGAGACACTTAATAATATGATTATTTTTAAAAAAAGGGAGATTNNTTATCAAAATNTNTAGATTAAGAAATAGANCTCTACTTTCATAAAATATTAGTTTAATCTTNATAATAAAAAAATAAAAACCCTGTTTTTCAATANAATNAGTGANGAAANTAAGAGTTTTGAATGAGCGAGAGACGGGATTCGAACCCGCGACATTCACGTTGGCAACGTGATGCTCTACCAGCTGAGCTACTCTCGCATATTGTTAANTTACGTACTTGCTAATTATCAGACAAATTCGTTTTTGGAAATATTTCTAAAATTTTCATCTCTCTCATATATAGTATATATGCTCCACCAAGATAAACAAAGTTTTCAANAATTTTTTCTATNCCCACTAATTGTCCTTCTTTTAATCCACATCCACACTCGATATTAAATCCTCTAAGAATAGCTTGAGCGATCATCAGATTAAACAGTATTAATAAAACAGAGGTTATTATAATGCTGCCATCTACCATTACACCAAGTATTAATCCCGATCCAATGAATAATTCTAACCATGGAAGCACAATTGCAATAATATTTTCTATTCCAAATGGCAATACATGATAGTTAGCGATACTTTTAGCGAATTTCGCTGGGTCAATGATTTTATCAAAACTCGCCCATAAAAACACTGAACCTAGTACTATTCTTATAATAACAATGAGGTATTGATTTAATCTATTCATTTGCCTTCTATCGGTAGATTATTATCTACCCACTGTTTCCAGCCACCTTTAAAAAGGTAAATGTTCGAAAAACCTTGTTCTTGTAATNAGTAAGCAAGTTCTTCACTTGACCCACAATCGTCATCGCTACAGTATACAACNAATCCATTATCGATAGATATGTATTCCTCCATTTTAGTTATTAGCGAGTCTAGATTATCATTACACACAGCTTTAGGAATATGACCCTCTACATAATATTCCTCAGATCTTGCATCTACAAATAATATATTTTGATCAAATAGATCTTTGGCGATATCAATAGATATTTCTCGAAGAATAGGGCCCGATATTTTATCATTTATCTGTCCTATATCTACTATTTTTTCTAGAGGTTCTGCGATCATTGGCAGCGTATCGGTTCTTGACCAATTGATGATAAAACTAGTAANAAATGAAAGTGCTAAATAAAAATTAATTTGATGTAGAGAACTAGAAAAGTTCATTCTTGTTAAGGTCTGGATTTTACCTTTGGAGGTNTTGGGCGCTTTAGCCTATTATTTTTATTTCTATTCTTGGGCCGCTTTGGCGATTTTGGCGATTTCAGTTTTAATGTGCTACATGTTTCAATAGCAGTATCAACCATGGCCAATATTGCAGGATCATCCTTAAAGCTTTTATTCAATGCTAGACTACCGAACTTCATTCTATTAGTTGCTTTAGCAAGAGTAGAGTCAGCTTTTTTAAGATCATTTCTATAGCGNTTAATTAGATTAAGTATGTTTTCTTGTCCAGCATAGATATCCTCTAAGCTATTATTGGGATCTTTTCTTTGAAGCCTTTTGAGTCTATTATTTAGCTGTCTAATTTTTTGTTCATGGGTAGATACATCAATAATAGGTGAACTACTATTTTTCAGTTCTAGATCTATAACTGTTAGATATTTACCTTGTTTTCCATTTGAATAGACAAATGGGCCCCCATTATTTTGCGGAACAGATGGACTGGTTCTGTGGGTACTACCGCTAACAAAGATAAAATCTGCATCTTCGAAATTTTTCGGCATCGAAGTATGTGTGTTACGTTCACTGTTCACTAGCATCACAATAATGTCCACATCATTTTTAAGTTTATTGATAAACTCATTNCCAGATTTAACATAATCATCAACAATAATCGANTTCATTGTATCTGGAACCATATTCGCNAGCCCNATAACACCGATACTAAGGTTTTCTCTTTGTATAATCTTATACGGGGAGAAAATAAGTTTATTAGTTTTTTTATCACGTATATTGGCCGAGATAAACGGAACATTTGTATATATTTTTTCCATTTTCTTCAGATAACTGATACCAGCTAATAGTTCATATTTCCCAATATTGAAGCCGTCACATCCAATCTTTTCATAGCCTGATAACATTGTCTCACATCTGTGTTTTTCTGACTTTAGATTGTTAGTATTAATGCTCGTTGTGCTGAAAAACATATCACCGGCATCAAGGATTAACGGATTCTCACCCTTTTCACGCATTTGTTTTATTGCTGCGTATTTTCTAGACAGACCGCCTAGTGGATTCTTCTTTCAGCCGCAAGGGTCTAACTGTCCGTGAACACTTCCGGTAAGAACCATTTTTATTTTTGCTTCTTNNAAAGAATTTTCACATGACCAGNATAGCAGTACAAAAAGGGNAAATATTGATAAATAATATTTAATTTTCATTATCCTTAATCTAGCCACCACTCACCTTCACTTTAAAGNCTCTTTCATTTAAAAGTTCCAATATTTTATCCCTATGGTTTCCTTGAATTAAAATAGTATGATTTTTTACTGNACCACCAACTCCACAGGACTTTTTTAAATATTTAGATAAATCGATTAATACTTTATCCCTACCGATAAAGCCTTTAACAATCGTAATTATCCTATTTCCAGGAAGTCTTTGCAGATGAAGTCTTAGANCTTGTTTTTCTGGTGGTAGCTCTATCGCAGTGCTGTCGATCTCTTCTTTTGATGGCGAATAATTGTCATCAGTAGAATAAACTATGTTGTCATGTTTTTTCATTTAAATTATTCTAATATNGGATGCCATAAATTAATTAAAAAAATGATCTTGATCGCTTAGTATTTATGTTAAAGATCTATATATATAACAATATGAATAATATCATAAAACAGATTTTTTCTTTATCGCTAATTATATCGTTTTCATATAATCAGAATTTTCCCAATGGTTCGTTTTCTTTAGATCAGATTTTTTTTCAGCTAAACTCATTAAATATTAAAGGCGATCTTGGAAAGGATAGTTTAAATAATGGTACTTTTTCTCTCAGTCTACTCAAATTTGGATTTGATAATATCAATCTAATGAGTACAAATAGTGGTTCCACTGAACTAATTATTAATGGACCAAATTTTGATCTTGAGGATATGGAAATAAACACAAACTATGTTTTTCCTAATTTTTATAATCTTATTCTATCGGACCTTTCTGATAGNAGATATGAAACCCCTATGGATGGACTAGAAATAATAGAAAAGGCTATTCATGCCTTTAAAACTAAGAAAGGTAAATACCCCAAAACATATGATGACCTAATTGTTGATTCATTTATTAATACCACTAAATATCCTTTTAATCAATCCGAATGGAGTTATCACTTAGATATACCAAGAACAATTNAGGCNATCACGACTTCAATGTATAAGTATGANAAGAAAAATCTTATTCTTGACTGGGAAACAAAANAAATAATCAATAGAGAATCAAATCAATATACAAAAGAAGACGTCAATTGGAACTTTATTTTTCAAATACAAGATATAAAGCAACACTTTTTATCTGATGTCAAAATAAATATGAATCCCAACCAATATAATCTTGAGTTTTATCAGAGAAAGGGGAAGTTTCATATTAACGGTATAAGCATTAATGCGATACCAAATAATGACATATTTGAACAAACTATTTTTAAACTGAANAACCTGTCTTTAGAAATAAATGACCTATTTTTGCAATTAATAAAGATAAATGGAGAGCCAAATATTCAAAATGGTAAAGGGAACTTTACACTAAAAAACTTTGAAATAAAATTACCCCCAAAATTACTTGTCGATGAGACCATGAAATTTATTATGCAGGATTTAGGTATCAGGAATGGACTTATGCGGATTCGACAGCTAGACTTTATGATTCATTTTTATGATAATGAATTTGGACTTGTTAACGCTTCATTTATTAGTCCATTTCTTAAAATTAGTTTAACTGCNCAAATATCTATAGACGCAAAGAAATCCTTTTTTAAGTCAATGGAATTATTTGACACAGAATTAAGAATAAATCCCATATCTTATGGTGTCAGAGATATAATAAGGGAATGGGAGATTGACAACAATAAAAATTTAAATAGAGAGGGCCCTGTTATTGTACTAAAATTTTCAGGACCGTTATCTAGCCCGATAATTATCGGNCTAGATTAAATTGATTATTTTTTAGCCATCCTACTATTTAGCTGCTTTAATTCGAGTTTCACAGCTGAGACAAGTCTACTACTAGGATATTTTTTCAAAAAAGAATTGTATTCTTTTTTCGCCTGTTTTTTATTCTCAAGTACACTACCATAAATATAGGAAACCATATACTGTGAATCTTGCGCCTGTGCTGTTGTTGGAAACAACTTTACGACAGCTTTGTATTCACGAATGGCTGCATTATAATCTTTTAAATCATTCATATATACCTCAGCTTTCATAAACTGAGAACGAGTTGCATACTTACTGTCTTTGAATGAATTGACAATATTATCTAATACCATTAAAGATGATTCAATATCTTTTTTTCTTAATTTTTTTGCTCTGCCATGGAGTTCTTTAGGACCCCAGTGTAGATCATACAGAAATAGNCCCTCATTATATCTGCTACGTTGTATGCTATTACCATCTGCNGCATACTCAACCCATATACCATCCATCTCGCCATTGTAGTAGCTACCATCTCTTTTCAGTTCTCCATTCTCATGCCAGAAGGTCCAATGTCCTGTTTGAACCCCTGAAACATAGTCACCTTCTTTNTTTTTACTTCCATTTGAATACCATGTAGAATATGAGCTATCCAACTTTCCAGTTATGTAAAAAGCTTCTTCCTTTACCTGACCATCTTCATACCATTTTGTTATTGGTCCCTCAAGATTTCCCTTTTTATATGTTAGAATGGTTTTGGTATTTCCATTCGGATACCATTTGACATGCTCNCCTNTCGGTACCCCATCTTTCCAACTTCCTTCTTGCCACTGTTGACCTGTTTTATAATAGAAGGTCCAGTTACCGGCAAAACCTTTTCTAGGTATCTTTGTCTCTGGATCAATATCTGACCCATCGCCATCAAAATATTTNCCTACAGCCATTTTAGACCCATTAGTATGAAAGTATTCCCATTTTCCATTTCTTAGACCATCGCGAAGTCGCCCTCTGACTTTAATATCNCCATTAGGCCAAGTTTCAAATGTTTTACCTGAATACGGATACATTAGTTTTCCGCCCTCTCCNGGATCCAGNTCTGTAAGGNTTAGNCCTTGCTGTGTAAAGACGAAAGAAANGATAATTGGTATATATAAAATTCTTTTCATAATTNTTCTTTTTATTTACTTACTTCGAATACTTTTTAACTTAAGTAGAATTTATCTAAGTGGCAAACCGAACTATTTCTCAATTTTTTTATTAGTCAACATTGATACGAGATAGAAAATTCCCTTTAATATCATAAGAAGTCTCAATAGCACCATCTTCTAAATAATATGTCCATCTTCCATTTTCTTTCCCATTTTTATAACTACCTTCTTCCTTTAGTTTTCCATTNGAATACCACTTTCTTCTAGAGCCATTAAGCTTTCCNTCNGTATATCTTCGCTCTTCCCTAGGCTGAAGCTCATACCATTCTTTCCAGACACCGCTTTTTAAATCATTAGTATAATATCTTTCTTCTTTTTTTGTTCCATCATTATACCAGCTTTCCCATTTTCCATCCTTCTTNCCATTAATATAGTTTTTTTCTTCCTTTTTCTGACCATTATCATACCAATATACCCATTTACCATCTTCTTTTCCGGATGAATAATTAGTTTTCTTTTTCATAAAACCATTTGCATAGTACTGNATCCAGTTTCCCGCAGGAATGCCATTATCATAATTCTTTTCTTCTTTTAATTGTCCATTTTCAAACCAGTATTGCCACTTTCCTACTGGCACTTGATCTTTATAAGTAAGATTTTCCATCATTTGACCATTTAAAAACCATCTTTGAGACTTACCATTCCACCAACCATCTTTATAGTTAACAATTCTTTCTTTTTTTCCTGTTCGATACCAATAAGACCACGANCCATCTTCTTTTCCATCAATATAACTTCCTTCTANAGATAATAGTCCATTGTTATGCCACTCGGCCCAATATCCGTGCTTTTGTCCATATCGATAAGTATATCGCTTTTCAGGCTGACCATTTTCAAACCATTCCATCCACCTGCCATCTTTTACAGAATTTTTAAAGGAACCNTCAAGCATTTTATTACCATTCTCCCAAAGATCAAAAACTGGACCTGTGTAAGGCTCTGGAGAAGTCTCTTGATAGAACACGTCCCCTCTCCTAACCAAAAGCGACAGAAATATCGGTGGCTTTATAGAACCATCATAATTAAAGTATGTATAATCACCAACAACTTTNCCTTCTTCATAGAAAACTTCAAANAGCGTTTCACTTGTTTGNTAATTCCCAAATGCTAATCCCCAATATTCACTATNAGTATCTGGGAAATATTTTTTTCCATTTTCAAAATGGAGTTTGTTTTCTTCAATCGGTTTAATAATAGTGCCCTTATTATCATAGTAGGTATAAGAACCATCTATAGNTCCAATATCAAAATAACCATCTCGCATTTTTAANCCATTAGAATATAACTTATATACCTTTCCAGTNTAGGGTTTTCCATNGGATGGATTATAGTATAATCCTCTATATAAGGATAAAGTATCTTCATTAACGAGGTTAGAGCAGCCAGATATAATAAATAAAATAAAAATGTAAAATAGATGTATTCGCACATCTTAAATTAAGTGAAATATTTAAGAGGTCTAATCAATTAATTCAAATTCAATTGAATTTGAATATTATAATGTTAAGCCTAATAAATATGATTATACGTTCGTATTATTTATTGTTTACTAATATTTTTATGTAATGGATTTAGATAAAACAATTGAAACACTGAAAAAAGACCTGGAAATATTTGGTCTCAATCATCGCTGTTCTAAGCTAGCGCTGTATAGAAAGTATCAACAATATATAAAAAAATGGAAGCTCGANAATTTTGAGACCATGGATGAAAAACTNTCTGCTAGTAAAAAAATTGACAAAGCTCATGAAGCATATGATTTTATTAAAACACATTGGAACTATTTAGTCTTACTTAAGGATAAGGAAGATTCTTATGATAGATCTATTATTATNATTGTTTTTGTGTTTTTGTTTATCATGATGATGGCATATATGCAATCAAGTGCTAACAAGCGTGTCCGAATAGCAAAACAAGAGGTATTAGGTCTTCATGAATCAAATTGGGCCTGGACACACGGGATGTCTGACTCCCTAGTAAAACTATCAAAACAGAATGCTCTAGATGATTTCTGGGGAAAGGTCATCACTGATACTAGTAAGATANNTGACTTATTAAATTTCTGGCCCCATACATTAAACCGCCATGATCAAAATAAAATNAGACAGGANATATTAAATGGCGCTCCAAAACATACGGTTTTCCCCAACGAGGAATANCAAAGAAAAAATATTNCATACATTACTAATCGATCTCTCACACTTTCAAATGATAAAATTCCTAGTATTTTAATGGAAAAAATAATTTTCTATCGNAATCACTATGAAATGGTATTTAATTATCAATTTGATAGTCGCTATAAAAACCAAAAGATATTAGATATTGATTTAGGNCCAATATCCATAATTGAGCCAAAATATTATCCATATTCTGATAAAGAAGACTCCATATGGACGAAAAAACCGGACTATCCTATTATGCTAGATAATTTTATGGAAAATTGTGTCAAATGTGGCGGTGGGATTTTGTTTGGAAATAATAAGGTTGATAATTCTATAGCATGTGTCTTTCGGTTTATGGTTTCCCTTTCTTATGATACTGACGAGATTTTATTTAAAGGTGTTGGAAGCCCTTTGGATGATGTGCCATTAAATATTAAGCCTTATCTG
The DNA here is from genome assembly GCA_002713885.1 of Fidelibacterota bacterium. Classification (GTDB taxonomy): domain Bacteria; phylum Fidelibacterota; class Marinisomatia; order Marinisomatales; family UBA1611; genus TMED80. Next base: position 8,097 of record PAVC01000004.1, on the reverse strand, counting down.
AACAAACTTAAAAAAGATTGGTTTGAAAAGTTGCCATATAGACCAATCGAGTGGAAAACATGGAAACCAATAGTATTGAGAAAATAATCATTAATTGGATCCATANNTTTTTTGTTCTTTTAATATCCCATCTTTAAACCAATAGTTCCACACACCAACTTTTTCACCGAGCTTGTATTCNCCCGACATTTCTGCGTGCCCATTCTCAAACCAAGAAGCATAAGAACCATGACGTTTCCCGGATTGATAGTTTACTCTCCATTTCTTATTTCCAGAATTATACCATCCGCTATGTTCTCCGATAGGTCTCCCATTTTGATAATTCCCTGTTTCTATTAGTTGCCCAATAGAATCCCAAAAGCTCCAGTCTCCATCCATTAAATCCATAACATAGTCACCTATCTCCTGAATATTTCCATTTGCATACCACGCCTGCCAGGTTCCATGTAATTTTCCTAATTTATATCGTCCTTCAGAATGTTTGTACCCATTTTGATACCAAAAAGNCCAGTTACCATCCATTTTTCCATTTTTATAAATACCTGTCATTTTCTTAGTGCCATTGTTGAACCAATATACCCATTTNCCAACACGTCCATCTTCGATAATTCCTTCTAGTTTATAATCATGTGCTTTATAATATCTTCCCCTGGCTTTCATCTGTCCATTTATATAAAAATAAGACCAGTATCCATTTGCAAATCCACCTGCATATCTTCCTTTTAATTTAATTTGACCATTATCAAAAAATTCAGTCACCAGTTCACTGAAAGGCCTGCCATTATCTGGATTGAAAATTATGCCATCTTGTATTGGAAGCGTTGACCTTATATACGAATTTTGCCCGGGTAAACCATTTAGGATAAATATNAATAATAGAAATAATTTGTTATTCAACTGAGTGTTCCATTATAAACCGATAACAGTTATTATTATTTATTCTAAAATACTATTGATTATCAATATAGTACTTATTATATAGATTTTTTCTCACTTCCATAGTTGCATCTTTATCTATACCTATGGACTCTCCCATTCCTGTTTTAATCCAATCAACAATAGAATAATCATCAATGTCAGTTCCATCTTCCCATTTTCTATTATTACTCCAGCCAGNCTTAATACCTAAGACTTTCATTAGATTAATATTCTGTTTTCTAGTACCCGTATATTCTATTTCTTGGTCTTTTAAGATTAAAAGANGGGAATCATCCAAAGGCTCCGTTTTATATTCATCCTCTCTTATTGGTTGAGTTTCAGGAAGACTGTTTAAATCTTTTTCCTCAATAGAAAANGTTGGTATTACCTCATTAGGTAAAAATAATTCTTCTTCAGTATCGCTTGGTGGGATTGTGTTCTTTATAGGCCGTTCATAGCTACGCATATCAATATTTNTCGTGTTATCAAATATCACTGTTGATTTATTAGATATAGCATCCGGGTGATTGCCACTAACAGTCACCTGAACTGGATTTGGATTTTGCTTAGGTGCTACAGCTGTTGATTGTCCAAATATGTCAAACCATATAATTATTATTACAAGAATAATATCTTTTATGAATTTTATAGACTTCATAATANCGCCCATAAGTTAATAATAGGCCCTATTTTGGTAGTATTATTTTTATTATATAAATATTTGAGTATTGTATTAAAAAAATAAAGTGTCGGTATTAAAGAAATTATATTCCCATGCTACGTAAAAATGAGTCCGAATTTGGCTCCCTACCGAGAAATTCTTTCACTAGATCTAATGGATCGACCGTGCCTCCTTTTTCTAAAATAATATTACGATATCTTAAACCAGTTTTAGGATCTAAAATACCTTTTTCCCTAAAAATAGAAAACATATCCTGCGCATATACCTCAGACCATTTGTACCCATAATAGGCTGCACCATATCCATTTAAATGCCCAAAAGATGCCTGTTGGTGGGTACCTTTTTGGTAAGGGTATAACGTAATCGCATTTTGAAGCTGCATAACAAGTTCAGTACTGGATTTATCACCATCTGGATCATATCCNTCATTTAGTGTAAAGTCAAGAATACCATAAAANACTTGCTGAAGGCCTTTTGTTCCAGAGTTGATGTTTTTTGCAGCAATCATTTTATCAACCAATACATCTGGTATCCTGTTTCCTGTTTCGTAGTGTTTAGCGAATAAGGCTAGAGACTCTTTCTGCCACACCCAGTTTTCTAACATTTGTGACGGCGCCTCAACAAAGTCTCTGGAGACNGAGGTTCCNGCATAACTAACTAGCGGAGCTTTTGTTAATACTCCATGTACCAGATGACCAAATTCATGAAAATATGTTTCAACATTATCATGTGTTAATAGTGAAGGCTGATANTTTGTAGGTTTTGGNAAATTACAAACTAATGATGTTGTNGGTCTCTGGTANCCTTTTNTTGNTTGCTTACCCATGACAACACTAAATGCNGCAGCATGACTATATTTATTTGCCCTTGGAAACATATCAAGATAGAAATCACCAATTAAATCACCCGTAGATTTATCATAGATTGAAAACATTTGTACATCTTCATGCCACACAGATGGATTCTGAACTTTTTCAAAACGAATATTGAACAATGTCTGATAAATAGTAAATAAACCTTGTGTTACATTGTTAAACTCAAAATATTGTTTTACCTCTTCACCATCTAAAGCATACATTTTTAGCTTAACCTGATTCTGATAATATCCCGCCTCCCATGGATGGATGACTTTTGCAGTTTTTCCGGTTCTAGAAGTTTTTATTTTTAACATTTCCTCGACATCTAACAATGCTTTTGAACGTAGTTTATTCTTTAAATCATTTTCAAAATTCCAAACATTCTTGGGATTTTTAGCCATACGATCTTCAGTTCGATATTCAGCATATGATTTATATCCCAGAAGCTTAACCAGTTTCATTCTATACCTAAGTATGTNATCTAGAACTGTGATGTTTTTATCACTNGCACGGTTATTATACTTAAACCTNAGCTTTTNCCTTGCATTATCTGATTCAGCCAATTTCATAAAAGGTCCATAACTNGGGTANGATGTATCAACAGCATATCTACCATCTTTTTGAAGTCTTTCTTTTTTATAATTNTCGGACAANCCTGTTAGATCGTCTTCCATCAAATAAAGTGTATCTTGAGAGGATCGGATATTCTTATCAAATTGTAAACCCAGCTCTGTGAGTTTATCTAGAACTGTTTTTACATTTTTCCTTTCCTCAGATGATAAGGAAAATCCGCTTCTTTTATAATCAAGCATTACATCATTAAGGAACTTTTTCCTATATCCGGTCAATTTTTTAGATCCTNTTGACTTTGAGTAGGATAAAACGGNCTGATATAAATCCTCATTTAACGATAATTCTGTAATATAGTTTTGAATNTTTTTACTGGATGCTATACCCTCATCTCGAATTTTTNCATCTGTATGCACTGANCCCATAAGATAACCAGGGCTCCAGACCGATTCAATTACCGCATGCAAATCATCTATTCGTAGTANTGTATTTTCGAATGATCTCTGATTATCATCTATAGCAATGATTTCATTTTTTATGTTATCCGCCTGAGATAATACGTAATCAGTTGCTTTGGAAATATCTCCTGGCTTTAGACGCCCAAAATCAAATCTATCATTAAAATCGATAATTAGCGGATTTTCATGTTTTGTCATGTTNCCACAGCTCGATAAAACTAGTATCAAAATAGCTCCATATAGAGTTTTCATAATTATTCATCCTTCTTTATTTGTTGAATATCAATAAAACAGACACGAAATGTAATTGACATTGAATTTTCGAACAATATNTGATCGTATATTATTTTAAATATTCTCCAGATTTACCATTTTTATCCGTTTTAATTAGGATAGCATCAAATGACAAGTTGGATATAGTAGAGGTACCAGATATAATATAACCGCCACTAGAGAGTTCTTTTATAGATCTTCCTATATCTACACCGTTACCCCCAAATGTTTTTCTCCATTTTTTATCGCCGATACTATTNGTTTTTATTAGCAGGATATCATTTTTACCGTTNCCATAGCTAGAGNTCTCTCCGGTAATAATATATCCCCCATCGGAACATTGTGATATTGCNTATCCGCGATCATCTTTCTTTCCNCCATGATATTTTTGCCATATTTTATTCCCGAGTGAATCTATTTTTGCCATGAATACATCGTTCATTCCACGGCTAAAAAATGATGAGCTATGGCCTATGGCTATGTATCCATTATNACTACTATGCTCTACCATACTGAAACCATCTTCACCATTATCACCATACGTATTTTCCCATATTATATAACCATTATCGTCTACCGATAAGATCCATGCCTGGTTATCTCCATTGCTAAAAGATCTTGTTCCNCCAGAAACAATATATCCTTTTTTANTATCTNTTATTATTGACCTGAAATAATCTAATCCTTTACCNCCATATAATTTTTCCCATTCTTTTTCACCATTAGAATCAAACTTGACAAGCATACCATCACTGCCACCTTTTCCATAAGANCTAGTCTGAGATGCTATGAGATATCCCCCGTCANCAGAATTTNCAATCGAGTAGCCTACGTCCTCTGCTANNCCNCCAAAAGTATTATCCCATATTTTATTCCCAGATGAGTCAACCTTAAATATATAGATGTCACTTTGCCCGTTTCCGTATGAGAACGTTTCGCCTACAACGACAAAGCCTNTGTCNATCGTTTCTGTTACCCCCCANCCATAGTCATCCATTTTACCNCCATAGACCCTGCTCCACTCTTTTTCTCCAGTAAAATCTGTTTTTATNAGCCAAACATCATTTTTACCATTACCGTAGGCGTCTGTGTATCCAACCATAATGTATCCGCCATCGGAAACTTTTGCCGCATAATTACCACCATCTGCGCCCCTGCCGCCATAGGATTCTTGCCATATTTGTTTTCCCTTATTATCTAAAGATACCAACCATGCGTCTCCGCTNCCATTAAACNGCGTAGATTTTTGTCCTGNGAGTAAAATCTGTTTTCTATCATAGTCAACAAAAGATNATAATGTTTCTTCATCCTCAATAAAATCCGTCTCCCACCTTTTACCACCTTTTNTATCTAGCTTGACTATAAAACTTGTTTTCTTTTTCTTCTTATTTGATTCTTTTTTAGAAATAGGGGCGATAATCTTTCTTATAGAAAATTTTTCTTTAACCGTTTTATAACCGGTAACAATTATTTCTTGCTTGGAATTGATTACGGTTGAACTAGCAAACTCATCTTTTTTTCCACCAATGGTAGTGTCCCATTTCATCTTACCATTCTTGTCCGTTTTAATGATCCAAATATCATTTTTACCGGATCCAATCGAGTTTGTTTCTGCTGTTATTATATATCCCCCATCTTTGGATAGGTTAATATTTTTTCCAATATCTTCTTTTTTACCTCCATAAGTATTATGCCAGTTTTTATCACCGTACTCATCAATACTAATTATCCATATTTCCGATGTTGGTTTCTTTTTTAAAATGGAGGCTATGATTCTACCGATAAAGCCTCGCTTTTTTATTCTAGTTTTATCAAGCATATAAGACTTTGTATGGCCTAACACAATGTATCCATAATCGTCTTTTATAGGACTGATAGAGTTGACTGCGTCAATATCTAAACCACCATATGTTTGAGCCCAAATAGTGTTCCCAGTAGAATCTATTTTCACGATGTATGCATCTGGACTGTTTGTTTTTTTCGAAATCGTCATTCCGGCAATTATATACCCTCCACCATTGGCCTGACATATATCATATCCTATGTCCACTCTTTCACTGCCATGGGTTTTATCCCAAAGTTTATTACCAGATGAATCTATCTTTACGATCCAGATATCACTTAATCCACTTCCAAATGAATAGGTCTGCGCGAGAATAATAAATCCATTATCCTTTGTCTGTATCGCCTCGTAACCTGTTTCCATCAACATNCCTCCATAGAAGCGGTTCCATAATTCTTTTCTGTCTTTGTCCGTTCTAACGACCCACAAATCTTTGCCTCCGTTACCGAACGATTTTGTGAATCCGGTTATTAGATAGCCATCATCTAACCTTAAAACATGATTACTGCCATCTTCTTCATCCGCACCGTAGGTTTTAATCCAACCATTTTGTGAGATAACNATATTAGANAATAATAGAAAAAAAAGTGTACGATACATCATATCAAGATAAGTGAGTATACCCNTTCAAATTAAATATGAAATTAGTATACGTTATTATATTAAAAACCAATTCCTATTGAAATAGTAAACAGATCTGTTTTTGACTCTTCTGGGTAAAAGGTTGTCGTAACTGGACCATCTGCAGGATCACTAAATTCAATAGAACCTTCTTTTCCTGCGTTTAAATACTCAGCCTCTCCACCTTTTGACCATTTTAATTCTAGATTGATGATTGTTGGACTACTCATTGATCCATCGGGCTGCTTTCGTCCACGAAAAAGTCGAAACCTAAGACCTAAACCAAAACCATAATTAAATGCTCCATCTGAAGCTACAGTTGACCTTGCAATGTACTGAGGTGCATCATCATTCTCATTATTTGTATTATTTACTTGATCATCATTCTGTATTTTCGTTTCAGTGCTTAATATTTGATATCCGCAAAATAGTTTTGTATNAAAACTGAAATCACCTAATCTCAGTGTCGGGCGAATGTATGGATTTAATACAAGTATTCCAGACTGGGTTGCTTCTGTGAGTGTGACAGCACTTGAAAAATAGCTATATGGTATATTTCTTGTGAGTCTACCATATTGCGCACCNATAACATTGATGCCAATCGAAACTGGTCCATTAAANACATACCAGCCACCGTCAATATCAATTCCATAGCCATTGTTGGTAACATTATCAGAGAATTCTCCTTGAGGCACTGTAACTGCAAATGAAATATTTCCATATATGTTATTCGGAAGTTGTTTAGCATTCTGGCCAAAGCCAATGGCGAACAAACAACCTAAGACCGTAATTATTTTTATAAACCTGCTAACCATTATATTGTTTATGCCTTCTNAGTAGACAATCGTTCATAATAAATAANATCTCATTTTCCTTGGCTATCTTTTCTCCTTCTTCGCTTATTATACCATCCTGAAGCCATACAGCCTTAGCTTTGATAGATACGGCATCATTTATGATAGGAAGCACATACTCAGATCTTCTAAAAACATTAACAATATCTACATTTTCTTTTATATCTAATAATGATGAATAGCTGGTTTTACCCATAATACTGTTATGTCCAGGATTAACCGGTATAATATTGTATCCATTCTGGCTCATGTATACGGAAACATAGTGACTAGGGCGCTCTGGTTTTGGACTCATGCCCACAACAGCTATGGTTTTCATATCAAATATGTTAGAAATAACTGTATTCACAATAAATTATCAGTTGACTATTCAGATCTTTCTGAAAAATATACATCTTGTCCATCAGAGGTAAAACATTCGCTCCATCGTCCAAAAACTTCTTTTGCTCCCTCTTCACCATATTTTTGTCTTAAAGATGGACCAATATTATATAGTGCACCTTCGACATATGGATCAGCTACAAAAATATATGTCCATGTTGAATCCTGGTTCATACCAGATGGATTTAAGATCTCAAAAGAATTAAAAGCTTTGTCATTCAGCCTCTGCTTAATCGGATCTTCATCACGATATTCCATGCCGGCAACCATTACCTCATTATATAATATTTTATCAAATTCGTCATTCTTATCTGCTTTTATATGGCTCAAGACCACTAGTACCTGTTCATCAATTTTTGAGCTTACGTTATAAGTATAAAATGCAATAGAAGTAAGAACAGCAAACATAATAACTGGCGGGAATGCTATATTTTTATCAAATCCACGAGGCTTAACAGAGATTATAGTTAAGGCTATTATGATAAAACCAACACCTAGTGCACAGAGTAATGTCATTGCATGATTCATCGGTAAGTTTCTACAGTAAAACGTAATATAACCGAGAGCGAACGCGATTCCACCAATAATTACCCTGAAAGTGGCTGCTATACTTTCTGCCTCTACGGGAATATCAGGATTA
>PAVC01000003.1 GCA_002713885.1 Fidelibacterota bacterium | reverse complement strand
AACCAAAGGATTAGCCTATCAGGAAATTAAAATGCTAGATATCGGCTGGAAGACAATAGGCTGGATGCCAATGGTTGATATATTTCTGAGCGTTGATAATGGCTTAACATGGGAGAATATCGGATCAGATATCAGTAATAATGGAAAATTTAGATGGTGGAACAATCTTATTGTTGGGGAAAAATTTTATATAAAGATAGCAGACTCGTATAATTTAAATAGTTCAACAGTTATTGGCCCGTGCGATGTCATCGAGAATATCACTCCAGTCATTGATCTTTCCACTNATAATCTTAANTTNATTACAGGAAAGAATGAGATAGATTTTTCTATAAAAAATATTGGAGGGGGTCTGCTTAAATGGTCACTTGTTCCAGATGNCAGCTGGTTAAAACTTAGTCGCANTAGTGGCTCAACAAAAAANGAGTCTTCATGCACAGCAAGGGTGAAAAGAACCGGCCTGAAGACCGGAAAATATCANGGAACCATAGTGGTTAATTCGAACTCTGAGGAACAAGAGATTGATGTAAANATGATTGTGGCAATGCCTTCTCTTTATGTCGACGCAAAATATATCAGTTTTGATTCAACCAAAAATAGTCAAACGTTTAACATTAAAAATTTTGGTGGGGGCACCATGTCATGGGAAATACAGTCTGATGTACANTGGNTTGTAATTANTCCTGACAGGGGNTCACTTCGTTNGGGCNCAACGGTAAGCCTNACAATTGACCGGTCTCGCCTTCGGTTAGGAAATAATGAGGNTATGCTAAAGCTAAAATCAAATGTAGGAGAAAAAACGATAGATGTTTCNGCATTCCGAACANAATCATTTATTGATGACACAGTAAACATTGATTTTACTCCATGGCACTGGATGTATGATCATAGAGTCTATTAGACGGAGTATGGTNACTATTCTTTCAAGCCTTTTATATACATAATAGGCAGTATGAGAAGTAGAATCGGGAAAATATTAAACCACCATAAGACTAAGGATATTAGGCTGATGCTTATTAAAATGATCTTTTGATTCATGATAGTAAAATTTAAATATAATGATATATTGAATGAAAATTAGTTCTTCACAGAGTTTAGCATTTNTCGCTGCGATCGGGATCTTACTTTTGTTTGTTTTTGGTACTGAAAGGGAATTTTCAGTGCCAGTTAAANCAATAAATGAGTATGATAAAATGATGGCCAGAAACGCTAAGGCCAATACAATAAAACAATCCATTGTTTCTACGCTAGAGATGGTCGCCTATAAAGAGTGGGCTGTTGACTCGCTCAGACTAGTCGAACAAAAATATGAGAGTATGGACTCGGTATTAATTCAAAGACTAGAAGATATAAAGTTTGAGTTTGGCTATAGTGGTATGCTAGAAAAAATCAATGATGATAAGACAGCACAGCTGAGCGGTATTGTAAAAGGTAGCAATCAAAACATTAATATTGAGGAAAAGAAAGAGCGTATTATTGATGAGATTGATTCTCTAAAAAATATTTTGAGTCATCAGCGCAGGTCCTTAGACACACTCCGATCGTTAAGCAGGTATAAGTTTTACTTAGACCAGCCAAGATTTAATAACGAATGAACTAATTATATATTAGTTAGATAGGATTACATCGGTCAGTATCAATAAAATGAAATATATAAATATTATCCAGAGATTTATTCCGTTACAATTTGGAAAGATATATGGCAATGGAGACCTTTTTTCCAGCTTTCAAGATAGTTTGGAAAAAATTAATCATGATGGGATGATGGTTCTAAATGATATTTCATTCTTTCAAGACTTTATAAACGATGGCGTGAGATCACAAAAACCAAAGCATCAGATTATTTATTTTCTTGTTCATGTTCAACTTGCTCCTTTTTTATTGTACTCAATCAGTGGAATATCAAATGTTATACAATTTTTATTCATTATTTTGTGTATCATGGGGCAATATATTTTATGTTGGATAATGATCCATGTAGATAAACAAAATCAGTTTGTTCACCAGATATTAGAATGGTCAACAAAAATATCAAATGATTTAGACCTGATGAATTATTTAGTTCTAGAAACTGTCGATGTTTCTACGAAAACTACCCCTTTTAATGAAGACAAGTATGCAAAACTATGGCTAAAAGAAATGTCGACTAGTATGGATATGCCTTGGGAAAGTATTGTCATTGAGCTATTACCTGGTGAATCTTTTTTTGTTCCTAATATCAGGGTATCACTTGGTGGAATAAGGAAATCAATACAAGATGCCAGTGCCTATGGTTTTGCCTCTGGAAAGGATAATGTTTCACCAAATATTCTACTAAGAATGTTGATCCTTTTTTCGAGGAAAAAGAAAATAAAATTTTTTGGTATGGATGAAGAGAAAAACAAGATAGATACTCAGGTGAAACAGTTAGTAAAACATTTAGAGCTTTTATTCGGCAAGCGGGATGATCCCCCGATTCTGTTTAAAGAGGAGACTCAAGAGTGGAAAACGGTGGTAAATATTGTTGATCGTTCAAACACNGACAGAAATAATATTAAACAAAGTTTGGACATCTTTATTAAAATTATGAACTCGTATACCGGAAATAATAGGCTTCTATAGATCATGTCTCACAATAATTATTTTATTGTTACTGTTTTTATCATATTTATTATGACCGCAAGTAGGCCAGTCTATTCTCAGGAATATATTTTTGTTGGAGATCCNCAATTAGTTTTAGAAAAAGGTAGCTACAAGCAAAACTATAACACGGGAATGTATTTTTTCTATAAACGCCAGTGGCCATTGGCCATAGAATTTTTTTCAAGGTGTTCCGAATTAACTAGAAAGAAGGTTAAACATTTTTCACCATTAACCTGGAGCCATATCTATATGAATGAGTATATACTGGCGATACGTTCAATCTCTAGTTTGCCAAATAGAAAAGAAAAGCAATTAGTTAGGCTTGTTCTGAAAGAGGTAACCTCATTACGGACTAAACATAGGCTAAGTAAAAAAGAAATAGACAGAGTGGTGCTAGATAAAAAAAATCTTATAAAAAAAACTAGGGCTAATCTAATCGTCATGTCAAAGTATGAGATTATTGACTATGGACCTTGAAGAATTTAATTTTTTTTGATCAGTTTTTTTTCATCTATATTTTCCATAATATCTCAGAGTGAAAAGATCACCTAAGCCTATGAATAGAAGTATATATCTCCTGTCNTTTTTTGTTATCGGTTACATGGTAACTCCGCTCTATTCTCAAANCTCAAAATCTAGAACTCACTCATCGAAGAATTCAAAAAATACCCCTACTCATGCCAAACCAGTAGCTGTAAAATCGACAAACAGTCCAAAGAAGCATCGTACAAATAAACAATGGAAAACCAATTCAACTCTTGGAATGTTTAGCAACTGGCCATCAAAAACGAATAAGCCATCATCGCAAAGATTTGATATGGTGAAAGACAATGATGATGAATCTGATCAAACAGATGATGAGAAACCATCGGGNTTGGAGAAAAAAGAAAAAGAGAGTTTTTGGGAAAAGTTTAAGCTATTNAAAAAAGAATAGCAGTCTATTATTCNTCTTCATCGACGTTTATTTTAATNCCCAGTATTTCTTCTGCGATATAGACGATTTCCATCTCAGATGTCATTACAATACCATCTGCTTCAATAATATGTGCGATCATTGGTCCAAGAGAATCAATCTGTTCTTTTGAAAGCAGTGNCCTAATCCTTTCTAGCACAGATCTTAGNTAGTCTTGTTTCTCGTTTGAGCTTTGACTAGCTAGTACAGAGTGAGCCTGGTTAAAAAAGGTTTCCGCTCTGTCAGATGAGTGTTCGGGAAATAATTTAGATATTGCACCGATCCAGGATTCTTTTTCTTCGTAACTGGCTTGTTGGTCAGCGATTTGTATCGCAGCAAATAGATGGGTCACAGACTCTAATGGTGACATCTCTTGTGGAGCATTAATTATTTGTTTTTTATTTGAACTAAATAAACCCATTTNATTTGTTTTCCCATTCTTCTGGGGTTAGTGTTTTCATGCTAAATGCNTGAATCTCATGTTTTAATAATTCTCCTAATGCAGCATAAATTATTTTATGTCTATCNATNAGAGTTTTATTAATAAAACTNTCAGAAACGATAATTGCCTCAAGGTGAAAACCACCATCGTGTTGTTTATGATTGAGATGTCTGCCAGTAAANTCCTTAATCTCAATATGGTGCAGGTCTAATTGTTCACCTAATTTTTGTTCTATTTTATTGCCTATGTCCATTAATTTCTAAGGTAATTAATAAATACGATGAATGATAATATATCNAATTTATTCCAATTAACGGAAGAAGATAAAGACCAATATAGAAAATTAATTGATAAGATTGATCTNGATACATCTGATGATGTGATTANCATGCTTAAGGCCAAACTTGATAAGNTAATTTCGTCTNACCGGCTCAATGATATTGAGATTAATCTGATAAAAAATGTTTCTGTATTAGTGAGCATATATCAGACATATCCAGACTTAACAGCTTCAATCCGAAAAAAAATATTATTTGCAATATCTTATTTTTGCAATGAGAATGATGATATACCAGACATTGTACCTGAGATTGGATATCTTGACGACGCTGTTGTAGCCAGTTGGATTATTGAATCAATCAGTAAAGATCTGCCGGAGGTAAGTATAGCCTAAAAAGCTATTTTGATTTTTTGGAAGATTTTATTGCTTCAAAGTCTTCTTCAGAAAATTGCCACTGACACTTATAGCACCACCAAGGTTTACCGTAGTAAGAAGGTTTATCCTCACAAAGTTCTAATGAGATTTTACATTTTGGGCATTTTTTTTCTGTACCAGGCTTTGGCCATTTATAGTCTGGCTTATATTTTAGGCCATCTTCAAAAGTATGATGTTTCATGACGTCCTAAATTACAAATCTTAGTACTTCGATTATATTGAAAAATTAACTTATTTGAAAAATTAAAAATATCGCCATCGTTATNAGACTTAGGGCCGTGAGTCTTTTTACCATATGCTGNCGATCAAGGGTTTTTGTTTCAACAACATAGTGTTCGTAAAAGAGGAAAACCTCTAGCGTATCGTTTGGTGCCACATAGACTCTTTTGTAGGCATCCGAAAGGTCTTCCTCAACATATTTTTTTGTCAATTCAGGAGGAAGATAGCTTACTAAATGAAAGCCTGGAAGTACTGGCACAGGATTATTAATAGGGTGTTTTCCNATAAATANACCNTCAACATAGAACGGAACCTGCATACTATCGGTTCGTAAATCAATAAACCCAAATTTTTCCATATCACNNCTNTTTTGAGCAATAGAATTTTCGATCAAACAAAAGAATATGGCTATGATTATGATATATTTATTTCTGTTCACTCAAAATAAATTATTTTTAACAATGGTTTTAATCAAATAAGTAAATTTAACTAGTCNACATGTNTAGAATTTGTAGATTAGTGCGCTTAATTCCTATAACGGTTAGCCTACTGTTATTTTCATGTGCATATTTTAATACTTTTTATAATGCGGAAAAGTATTTCAAAGAGGCAGATAAAATCCGCCTAGAAAAATCCGGCAAAGCTATTCCCTTAAGGGCTATGGATAATTATGGAAAAACGATACAAAAATGCAGGGTCGTGTTATCTGAGTTTCCTGATTCAAAACTTGTTAATGATGCAATATTATTAATGGCAAAAGCACAATACTATAGATCAGAATATGATGAGGCAATCACAAACTTGAAGATAATTTATAGCCAAGGAAGTCCTCAACAAGTTGCTGAAGCAAAATACTGGTCTGCAGTGTGTAAATGGAGAAAAGGAAAAACTCAGACCGCAATAGATGAACTCCAAGAAATAATAAAATTGTCTGAAGATGATAATATAAAAGCCCAGTGTCATCTTTCGCTAGCGGATATNGCATTTGACCTGGACAGAGATGAAAACTTTCTGTTTCATCTAGAGGCAGGTGCAAAAATAATAAAAGACAGGGCAGAAAAGGGGATCGTCTATAATAAACTTGCAGATATTGCGTTTAATAATGAAAACTATTCAGTNGCAGAAGGTGCTTATAAAGAAGTAATAAAAAACTCATTAACAAAAGAAAAAATAGAAAATGCCCACATTCATTTATTAAAAATTTCAAGAATTTTAGGTGACCACAGAAGCGCAGAGAGAAAGATCAAGTCTATGTTGGTTGATGAAAAATTTAAAAATATAAAAGGTGAACTAGAGCTGGAACTGGTTCAGTTTTACCTGTCGCAGAAAGATACAGATAATGCTATGGTTCGTTTAGAATCAATTATCAAAGACTATCAGAGAACAAAAACATCTGCAGAGGCATATTATCTAATGGGGCAAATTAATTTGTCAGGTATTTGGAAGCCTGATTTAGCAAAAGAAAAGTTTTCTCAAGTGAAAAAAGAATATAATAGGTCAGAGTATGGTCCTATTGCTGAAAGTAAAGTAAAAGCGATAGACGCCTACAATGAGTCACTTATCAGTTTAAAGATTTATGATTCTATCAAGTCCGATACTTTGTTAACGGATACTACGTCTTCAGATTCGATAAATAATAAAGTCGATAAAATAGTGAAATCGTACGAAGAATTATTATATCANATCGGCGATCTCGAGGCATTTAGTTTTGAACGGCTAGACACTGGTATTGTATTTTTTAAAAGGATATTGGAAAATGATTCAACATCAAAGTTTTATCCTAAAGCATTATTTACTCTGTCACTAATCTNCAGTGAGATAGGAGATACGTCTGGCAGTAGAAAGTTTAANAANATGCTTCAGTCNANGTTCCCAGGATCAGATTATACTTCATATCTTTTTAAAGAAGATGGTATTATTAATGAAAACAGGCCCATTGATTTATTATTTTTAAAGGCTGAGAATTTATGGTCTAGTAATCCATCATTAGCCATGAATGAGTTTAAAAAAGTAATTCANACGGACTCATTGAGTGAGGTGTCAGCCTCAGCAGCCTATTTTTTNGGTTACCAATATGATNACACNTATGCAATGGCTGACAGTGCATTAAAATACTATCAGTGGCTGAATCTGACTCACCCTATGTCTGAACAAAACAACCTAGCCAAATCAAGAGTCAAGGTGCTTAAACAGTTGGTATCATCTACCAAGAGAGATTCTACAATAACGGTAAACTAGTTGCGCATTATTAGAAAATATCTTTTTTCCGTTTCCTATCGATTATTCAGGTTTTTAGTAAAGCATCTCGTTTTTATCTATCAGAAAATTTCCAACAGAGATAAAGATCTTGAGTCTATTGTTGAATTTGGAGATAAGAACCTGACCTGGATTAATAATAATCTAGGGAGCTTAGCATTTAATTTTACAATCCCTAAAGGATTAGAGACTGAGCTGTTTGATTTAAAGTTTAAGTCGCCACTAGTCGCTGCATCATTCAAATCAGATGAAAACCTGTTAGATATTTGGATGAAGTTAGGGCTAGGCGGATCAACCTATAAGACAGTGATGAAAAGTGAAAGAAGTGGAAATCCGAGACCACGCTTGCAACAGATAAGGCTAGAGAGGGAGCAGTGCCTTGTTAACGCGTTGGGGCTTCCGGGTTCAGGGATTGATATATTTACCAAAGAACTTTTAGCCTCTCCGCTATGGGCATATAATAGGCCACTGGGAATAAGTATAGGCGGTGAAAATGTAGATGAGTATGTGTCCAATTTTAATGATATAGAAAAAACGATAAATGGCAATGTCCCAGATATTTATTATTACGAGTTAAACATAAGCTGTCCCAATACTGATACGGGTAGCTGCATTGGTGATGATTTGGATGTTTTAGAAAAGTTAGTTGAACATGTAAGGGTGAATTGTTCTGCAGCAGTTTCATTGAAAATATCTCCAGACTGGACCAATGATCGATTAAGAAACATAGGTGAAATCATTCAGAAAAAAGATAAAATGTTTGTCAATGCGGGCAATACGCAGTTTCGGACTATCGAATCTTTGGGACTTAAATCTGGTCAATTACCTAGAAATGGAGGCGGGTTAAGTGGAGTAGCTATTTTCCCTAGGACCCTTGAAATGATCCATGTATTTAGTGATATAAATATAAAAATAATGGCAACCGGAGGTATCTCAACAGTCCACCACTTACGCGCTGCTAGAGATGCCGGAGCCTCTTTATTTGGTATGGCCACCGCCCTGATTATGGATCCCTACTGTATTCCAAAAATTAATAATGATTTAGCGAGATACTGAGTTGCTGACTGTTACATTATTTGAACCGCAGATACCTCCAAATACAGGAAATATTGCCCGATTATGTGGTGCAAACAATGTAAAGCTAGATCTTGTAGGTAGTCTCGGGTTTGATATTGATGATAGATATTTAAAAAGAGCGGGCCTAGATTATTGGAAGTTCATCAACTGGGAATATTTTCCTGATATACATCATTATTGTGAAAATACTTTTAACAAAAATTTTCATCTAATGACAACTAAATCTAAAAGGCTTTATACCAATCAGGTTTTTAAGGAAAATGATTATCTAATTTTTGGTAGTGAAACCGCAGGAATTTCAGAGAAAATTTTAACCTCTTATCCGGATAATACATGCACAATACCAATGGAAAACAAAAATATTAGGAGTCTAAATCTTGCAACAAGTGTTGGGATTGTATTATATGAAGCATTTAGGCAAATAAATGGCTAAAAGAGGTTTAATTACTTTTATAATTATTTTAATTCTTGCCTCTTGTTCAAGTGCTCCTAGATATGGAAGGGCTGCTGGCCCTCTTAAATACAAAAAAGATGCTAGCGCTCCCTCAAAAAAATCTAAGCCCAAAAGTAAAGCGATATTCATTGATCCTAAAACCGTTAATACTAATGTAAAACATAAAAAAAGGATGGTTGGTATAAGCTCGTTCTACGCAGAAGACTTTCATGGAAAGCTTACCGCTAATGGGGAGGTTTATGATATGTATGGCCTAACAGCAGCTCATAAAACGCTACCATTAAATACAGTGGCGAGAGTGACAAATTTAGAAAACGGTAAATCGTTAATTTTAAGAATTAATGATAGAGGTCCATACATTCAAGGAAGAATGTTGGATTGTTCTTATGGCGCAGCTAAAAAATTAGACTTTATTAAACAAGGAAAAACAAAAGTCCAGGTTGATGTTATAGAATGGGGTGACGGTGAATACATGCACCATAGAAAGCTAAAAAATTGAATAATATATATTTAATTGTAAATCCTAAAAGCGGGACTAAAAATTCAAACTATACTTTAAATAAAGTAATACCAGTATTTAAAGAAAATAATGTAGAATATACTTTAATATATTCTGAGTATGCTGGTCATGCAATAGAGCTAGTGAAATCTTGTAATTTTAGTGAGTATGATTCGGTATGTACTATCGGAGGCGATGGCACGCTTAATGAGGTTGTAAACGGAATGCTTTCGAGGGATGACAATCAGAAACTGCCCATTGGTCTTATTCCTGGCGGGACAGGTAATTCATTTATGAAGACGATTGATTGTCTTGATGCTGTTGATGCGGTGAATAAAATAATAGAAAATAAACCTAGGTCAATCGATGTAATGAAAGTGAACGCCTCCGATAAAGTATACTATTCCGCAAATCTAGTTGGGTGGGGCATGGCCACAGATATATCAGTTGTTGCAGAAAGGCTACGCTTGTTTGGTGGCCAAAGGTATAATATTGCATCTATTATTGAGATAATAAAAAATAAAAAAAGAGATGCCAAGTTTATTTTAGATGGTAAAGAGATAAACGATGATTTTTGTTTTATTATCGCCTGCAATACAAAATTTGTTGGCAAGGGAATGAAGATGGCCCCAGACGCATCTATAGATGATGGACTGATTGATGTAATTATTGTGAAAAAAACTTCCAGATTGACACTGCTTTCTGTGTTTCCAAAATTATTTAATGGTACTCATGTAAATCACCCTGCCTGTGAGTATGTGCAGTGCAATTCTTTCTCAATTGTTCCAGAAGGAAAAGATCAGTTAAATATTGATGGTGAAATCATTGGATTGACCCCTGTAGAGGTAACTATTATGAAGAAAGGCGTTGACTTAATAGTCTGATACTATCTCTATATTAATGTAAATTTGAATATGAAAGAGTTAAAGGGTAGAAAGTTAATATTATTCTTTGGCATTCCATTTGGCATTGGGTGTTATTTCCTTGGAAATCCAATATTTGCGATTATTACCACCTTAATTATGCTTGGTGGGATTGATGAATTTTATACTCTTAGTGAAAAAAAAGGTGGTCACCCTAATCGTATCTTTGGTTTTATCATTACCCTCCTTATAGCTGTTTCTTATTCAGGGGTCTATGTTCACCATCAGATCACCATTATGGGTCTCATTTGTTTTTCCGTTGTTAGTGTTTTTTTTATTGAAATTATTAATAATAAAGAAGAGCCACTGTTAAATATTTCAACAACGTTTTTAGGCATTCTATTTGTTCCTAGTATGCTAGGTACAATTATATACATTAGACAAATGGATCATATCTATAATTCAAATATTGTGTTAACATTATTTTTATCAGTCTGGCTCTGTGATATCGCGGCATTCTTTTTTGGGACAAAATGGGGAAAGAAAAAGATTCTCCCGAGCATAAGTCCTAAAAAAAGCTGGGTGGGATCTGTATCAGGATTCATAGTCGCTGTCTTGGTTTTCATTTTATCGTATAGACTCGGTTTTTTAGGTATTAGATATGTTTTATTTGATGCAGTTATTTTTGGTTCTATTGCAGGAATATTTTCTCAGCTTGGGGACTTTGCTGAGTCAATGTTAAAAAGAGATGCCGGTGTAAAAGACTCAGGTGATTTACTAAGAGCGCATGGTGGAATTTTAGACCGGTTTGATTCGCTACTTTTTTCATCAGCAATGATTTATATTCATCTCCTTATTTTT
This sequence comes from Fidelibacterota bacterium, assembly GCA_002713885.1. Lineage (GTDB taxonomy): Bacteria > Fidelibacterota > Marinisomatia > Marinisomatales > UBA1611 > TMED80. Next base: position 14,013 of record PAVC01000003.1, on the reverse strand, counting down.
ATTGATTAACCATATAATATTAGAATTATTAATTGAAACTACGATCAATATTAGCCACTGACTGCGGCAGTACAACGACCAAAGCAATTTTGATAGAATATATCGATGGAGAATATCGGTTAAGCCACAGAGGAGAGGCACCTACTACGGTTGAGGCACCTTTCGAAGACGTTACCAGGGGTGTATTAAATGCAACAATGGAAATCGAAGAGCTATCGGGGCGCAAACTCATTGATGGTGATAATATTATAACTCCTCAAGAAGATAGTACTGGTGTAGATATTTATATATCAACCAGTTCTGCAGGTGGCGGACTGCAAATGATGGTAGCTGGTGTAGTAAAATCGATGACCGGAGAAAGTGCTGAGCGCGCCGCATTAGGGGCTGGCTCTATTGTTATGGATGTTCTTGCATCAAATGATGGTAGAAAGCCTCATGAAAAAATTACAAGAATCAGGCAGCTTAGGCCTGATATGATTTTACTGTCTGGAGGTATTGACGGTGGCACCACAAAACATGTTGTTGAACTGGCAGAAATTTTGGCGGCGGCTAATCCTCAGCCAAGGCTTGGGCAAAATTATAAACTTCCTGTAATCTATGCTGGTAATAAAAAAGCCACATCTGACATAAAAAAAACTCTTGGTGAGCTCACGGATTTGGATGTCACTGAAAATATAAGACCTGTCTTAGAGCAAGAGAACCTTAAACCCTCCAGGGATAAGATTCACGATCTGTTCATGGAGCATGTTATGCAACAAGCTCCTGGCTATAAAAAGTTGATGAGCTGGACGGATGCTCCAATAATGCCAACTCCAGGTGCGGTCGGAGCCCTGATTGAAATGGTCGCTCAGAGGGAGAGTATTTCTGTTGTAGGTGTAGATATAGGTGGAGCAACTACAGATATTTTTTCAGTATTTCAAGAACAGTTTAACCGGACCGTTAGTGCAAATCTTGGTATGAGCTATTCAATTTGTAATGTGTTAGCAGAAGCTGGATTGCCGAATGTACTTAGGTGGGTGCCTTTTGATATTGATGAAAAGGAACTAACAAATCGTATCGGAAATAAGATGATTCGTCCTACTACTGTACCCCAGAGCCTTGAAGAGTTGGTGATTGAACAGGCAATTGCTCGTGAAGCGCTTAGACTATCTTTTATACAGCATAAAGAATTTGCGGTCAATCTTAAGGGCGTTCAGAAAGAGAGAACAATTTCTGATGCTTTTGAACAAACTAATTCTGGTCAATCGTTGGTCGATATGATGGAGCTAGATCTTATTGTGGGGTCAGGTGGAGTACTATCTCATGCTCCAAGGAGACAGCAGTCGGCGAAAATGTTGATCGATAGTTTTCTTCCAGAAGGCATAACCGCATTAGCTGTTGACTCAATTTTTATGATGCCTCAATTAGGTGTTATGGCCAATATTGAAAAAAAGGATCTTTCTAGCCAGGCGCGTACAGCTGCTTTGGAGGTGTTCGAAAAAGATTGTCTAATAAGGCTAGGCACCTGCATAGCGCCTGTAGGTGATTTTGCAGGAAAAAAAGAAATTTTACAAGCTGAGCTAGAGTTTAGTAATGGTGAAAAAAAGGAAATTAGTTTAGACCATGGTCAGTTAGTATTGGTTGATGCCGATTTTGAGGAAATAAATATTACGTTATCACCTTCAAAGGGTGTTGACGTTGGAGCAGGAGTTAACGAGACTATTCAAACAAAAGTGCATGGCGGACAGGTGGGCATTATTTTTGATGGAAGGGGAAGACCACTAAAATTAAGTCACGAGCCTAGCGAAAGAATATCCGATTTAAAAAATTGGTCTAATGCGCTTCAAGAATATCCTAGTTTAGAGGTTTAAAGTGGCACACTCATATACACCTGGATTAAAAGTATTAAAGAACACTGAAATTTTAAAAGAGCGGCGGTTGCCTTTAAAAGGAAATGTTGCATCAAAGGTAGGTGATATAGTTAGCCCGGATGATATTGTTGCGAATACAGATCTTCCGGGAAATGTTCAGATGATTAATGTTGCGAATCTATTAAATGTTGATGCGAGCGATATAAAAAACTATATGATTAAGAATACTGGTGAATCAATTCAAAAAGATGATTTAATGGCAGAAACAAAAGGCCTGTTTGGATATTTTAAATCAAGTGTTCTATCACCTGTAGATGGTACTATGGAGTCAATATCTGATGTAACAGGACAAGTTGTATTAAGAGAGTCTCCGATTCCGGTTGAGATAGATGCATATATTGAGGGTAAAATAAATGATGTCATCTCTGATGAAGGCGTAGTAATTAAGACAAATGGTGTTTTTATTCAGGGCATTTTTGGAATAGGTGGAGAAAGTAGAGGCGAGATAAAAACAATAGTAGACAGCAGAGAGACTGAAATAAAGAAAGATATGATCACTGATGAAGCAAAAGGAAAAATAATTATCGGTGGAAGCTTTATTAGTCTTGACGCATATAAAAAAGCTCTTGAGTGTAAGGTTGCGGGAATTGTCGTAGGCGGTTTTAATTATTATGATCTAGAAGAAATATTAGGTTATACACTTGGTGTCGCAATTACCGGTTCTGAAGATCTTGTCACATCCTTAATCGTTACAGAAGGCTATGGTAAAATTCAAATGGGTGAACAGACATTTGATTTGTTGAACAGTCATAACGGTAAGCTAGCTTCTGTTAATGGCGCAACTCAGATCCGAGCAGGTGTAATCAGGCCAGAAATAATTATTCCTATTAATGATTCCACTACTTCCAGCGATGATATTAAGGAAACTCTCGGCATAGTGATTGGTAGTTTAGTGAGAGTGATTCGTTCTCCTAATTTTGGAAAAATCGGAATGGTGAAAGAGCTACCACCAGAACTGAGAAAGATGGAGTCAGAGACCATGGTCAGGGTAGCAATTATTGATATTGATGGGAATCAATTTGAGATACCACGGTCAAATCTAGAAGTCGTAGAAACCGATTAGCTTGGTTGCCTTGACTAAAATTGAGCCTAATGAAGTATTATCAGAGAGTGATATTAACTTTATTAATAGACTAGCAAAAAAGATCCATAGTTCNGGATTTGTTACTCCATGTGTATTATTTTTAGAAATGATGAGACCATTTTCGTCGCTTGGNAGTCATGCGATGGTGTTTATGGGGCCAATTATTACTGGTTTTGTTAAGTCCGACGGCTATTATAGAGCTTCCGAACTATTAAACAATAAAACCACATTGTCTATATTATTAGATGAAATTGAGCGTCTCGAGTTGTTAGATTCTGAAGATGAGGANGAGAGAAATAAGTGAAGGATAAGCAATTCTGGCAGGTTGTTGCGTTAATTTCNCTGGCATTTATTATTTACTGGTTTGTTGGACACCCATTTTTTATCANCGAAAGGATTGTGATGTTTTTTGCAATTCTTATTCTANGTGGTACGTTAATATATAATATTAGATATGCTGAACGAGGCGGAGAGATATATCTTAGGCCCATACCCGGGTTAAAAGCAGTTGAGGAAGCCGTTGGCAGGTCCACTGAAATGGGCAGGCCGATTTTATATGTACCAGGTATTCAGGATATGGATCAGGTAGAAACTGTTGCCGGAGTCGTTGTATTAGGACATGTCGCGAAAATGACAGCTAGGTATGAAACTAGTCTAAATGTACCAGTAGCAAGATCCATAGTTATGAAAGCTGCTCGTGAGGTTTGTAGAGAGTCCTATACGGTTGAAGGCAGGCCTGATATGTTCAACGAGGATATGGTCCACTATCTGACAGATGATCAGTTNGCNTATGCCGCGGGAGTTAATGGTATAATGGTTCGGGAAAAACCAGCAGCTTGTCTATATATGGGGAAATTTTACGCAGAGTCCCTGATTTTAGCTGAAACAGGAAACTCGATAGGGGCCATTCAGATTGCGGGTACCGCATCCCAAGCTCAGATCCCCTTTTTTGTTACAGCGTGTGATTATACACTAATTGGTGAAGAATTCTTTGCAGCAAGTGCATATTTAAGTCAAAAACCTGAGCTTGTTGGAGGCGTCAGGGGACAAGATATGATTAAGTTAGCTGTTATCGGTTCTATAATTTTTTCAACTCTCATGATGATTCTATTTGAATCAACTGGTATCGGGTTCGACATAACTGAGTTTTTAACAATAAGGTAGCCCTAAATAATTATGCTTTGGAAAAGACAGATACCTATACTGATCGTAACCATGATCGGTTCAATAACATTATTTGGCTGGTTCATTGATCAGCCAGATGTTAAAGAATTTGTGGGTGATGATGCTACACAGTGGTATGACATATTAGCCAGCTTTGCGATTATACTAGGAGCCTTAAACCTGATTAAGCTTCAGGTGCAGAAGGTGTTATATCAAAGACCGGGCTGGGGCTATAGTTTAGTTGCTGTATTTGGTTTCATCTTTTCTATTACCGCAGGATTTTTTATTAAAGGTGTTGACGATTCAGTAGCCCAGTGGGGTGCTCATGTGACCTCTGATGGTACACTATTTAAATGGATGTTTGATTATGTTTTTTCACCCATGTCAGCAACAATGTTTTCATTGCTAGCATTTTTTGTTGCATCAGCCTCATATCGAGCCTTTAGAATACGAAACTTTGAGGCAACCTTATTGCTTGTGTCTGGAATAATTATTATGGTAGGTAGAGTTCCTATTGGTGGCGTGATATCATCCTGGTTTGTGATGTACTTAATTGTGCTTTGTGCCGGTATTTATGTGAATAATTGGAAAAAAGATCTTAAGACAACATTCATTTTTGTCGCGGTAGGTGTATCTCTTGTAACTATCGGAGGAATCATGACAGGGTGGCCGATTGATCAGCCTGGAATATTTTATCTGCCCTCTATTCAGGAGTGGATATATTATTATCCTAATGTCGCCGGCGCGCGGGCTATTATGATTGGTATAGGACTAGGAATTTTTGCGACCTCTATTCGTTATATCCTTGGAATTGAGAGATCTTATATAGGAGAATAAAGTGAGCAGGATAGAAGATATATTTTTAAAAATAGGGAGTATAGACAGACGCTGGATATTTATAATTATCGCTGTTGTTGTNNTTATTCCTCTTCTANTTCCAATTGGTATGCCCATCAGGGCCACGGATACCTCTAAAGANGTATATGACGCAATCGAATCCTTGCCAAAAGGTTCAANAGTTATTTTGTCAATNGAATANAGTCCTAGTACTAAACCAGAGAATCATCCAATGGCAATCAGTATGCTTAGGCATTTATTTCGTAACGACCATAAGGTATATGTTACCTGTTTATGGCCGGATGGTCAGTTCATGGCGCAGGATGCCTTAAATCAGGTCGCTGAGGATGAATTTGGTAAGNNATATGGTGAGGATTATGTTCTGCTTGGNTACAGGCCTGGGGGTGAGGCCGTGGTTAAGGGAATAGTCAGTAATATACGAAAACTATATTCTGTCGATTCTAGACAGACAAAGGTTGATGAAATACCAATGATGGATGGTATAANAAACTTTAAAGATTTTGTTTTTCTATTTAGTATTTCTGCTGGATATCCTGGGACAATTGAATGGGTACAGTATGCTGCAGACCCGACCGGTGTNCCAATGAGTTCAGGTGTTACCTCNATCCANGTAAATGAGGTTATGCCTTATGTCCAATCAGGTCAGATGGTAGGTGTGCTCGCNGGCATGCCGGGTGCTGCTGAATACGAATCATTAATCGGGAAAAAAGGATCCGCAACCAGTGGGATGGATGCGCAGTCAGTAGCTCATCTTGTGATTGTATTGTTCATCGTTCTNGGGAACGCTGCATATTTCATTGAGCGTAAGAGGTCAAGAAAGTATTAATATGGAATTTTCTACAATACTAGGAGGCTGGGTAGCGACTTTTCTTACGATAGGAATTTTCTCCTATTTATATAAGGATAATCCATTCTATAAGATGGCTGAACATTTGTTTGTTGGAATTTCTGCAGGCTATTTATTATCACTTGGGTTTTGGACTCAGCTCCAGCCAAACTTATTCGGGAGACTATTTCCAGCTAAACATTATGATCCAGATACGATCATGTATTCGATCTATAATGTATTAAGCTTTTTTTCCAGCTCAATTTTTCCTGAAGGTGGAATTGATAAAGGTCATGACCAGCATCTTATATACCTTTTACCTTTAATTCTTGGTATTATGATGCTTTTAAGTCTTGTCCCCAGCCTAAGCTGGATGGCGCGTTGGGGCATTGCCTATATTGTTGGAATGGCAGCCGGTCTAAGAGCCTATGGTTATCTAAGTTCAAATGTGATTGGTCAGATAAAGGGAACAGCGGTCAATATATTTGATTTTAGTCTTCCAATTTTTAGTCTATCGTCTCCATCTATTCTTAATAATATAATTATTCTTACTGGTACCATTTGTGGTCTATTGTATTTTTATTTTTCAAAAGAACATAAAGGGGCACTAGGCACGGCTACAAAGATTGGTATCAATTTTTTAATGATTAGTTTTGGTGCTTCCTTTGGTTTTGCGGTAATGGGTCGTATTTCCTTACTCATCGGTAGATTTAGTGATCTAATTAAATTTTCTAGTAGCGACTATAACTATGCCACGTTTTGGGTTATATTTGCCGTAACAGGGTTCTTGGGGTATGCTGCCTACCAGGATAATAATAAGGATACTCAGGTATCAATAGATGATCAAGATTCTATGTTGGAAGAGGAATAGATTCATCATTGATAATTTTCCTCCTATTGCTATCATATTCAAAATTGTTACGAGTATAATATGTCTGAATTATTGATAAATGGTTATGGTGATGATTTAACTGTTAATGGTACCCGCATTGGTGACCTATCACCATCAGAGCACGAGACAATTGAAAAAGAAAAAGGCGGTCAAAATTATGCTCCCCTTGAAAACGTTGTTATTTCAAAAGTAAAAGACTCCTCTACTTTAATAGCCAGAAAACCCGACCCTGATGGTATTCATAAATATATTGAATCTGAAATTCTAGATGGTCTTTGTTGCTATTCAGCGGTAAACCAGGGACAGTTAAATCAGACTATTGTCGATGCGGTTATTCGACACTTAGACCAAGAAAAATTACCCACTGTTCCTAGATCAATACGCCATAAATACATGAGTGCTTTTTTATTATCCGCGACAGCTATTACTGAAATGGATAGGGTTATTCCTAAAGTTGCGGGTGTAGAATCTTGGGAGCTATCGTTTAAAATATGTAGAAGGTGGGGATATGAGGTAAAAGGTATACCTGATGGGGAGGCAATTATTGTAGGCGCTAAAGGAAATTTTCATGGAAGGTCGCTTGCGGCTGTATCTTTTTCAGACGATCCTGAATCCAAAGAAAACTTTGGTCCGTTTGTTCCAGGTATAGAGTTAGTTCCATACAATGATGTTGGCGCGCTAGAAAGATTGTTTGAAGAAAAGGGTGACTATATAGCAGCATTTATGGTTGAGCCAATACAGGGTGAGGCAGGTGTAATTGTGCCTGATGATGATTATTTTTCAAGGGTCTCTAACCTATGTAAAAAATATAATATTCTTCTTTCTATGGATGAGGTTCAGACCGGATTTGGTCGTACTGGAGAGAATTTTGCTCACCAGTTATTTGGTGTTAAGCCAGATGTTATGGGCTGCGGAAAGGCTGCCGGCGGCGGTATATTACCTGTTTCTTTTGTAGCCGGCAGGGATGATGTATTAAGCGTGTTAACCCCAGGATCAGAGGGTTCCACCTTTGGCGGATATCCTCTTGCTTCTGTAGTTGGAACGTATGCTATCAAGGTTATGGTTGATGCTAATCTAGCTGAAAGTGCAAAAATTCGAGGTCATCAATTGATGCAAAACCTCAACCAGATAAAAGAACAATATCCAGATAAAATAATGGAGGTAAGAGGTAAAGGCTTATTAACAGCGTTTGAAATGTTTGACGAAGAGAAATTAGATGGTCACAAAGTATCTGTAGGTCTTTTAGATCATGGTGTCTATGCAAAAGAAACGCATCATACAACAGTAAGGTTAGCTCCAGCACTTACNATCACTAGTGAACAGATTGATCAACTTTCGGATGCTGTGAAATTGGTAGTNGCATCACTATAATAAGGTAATTTTGTTATGAATGATTTATTAAATAGTTTAAGTATAAAGAAAAATAATTTTGGTTCCTGCTCTGGTCCTGATGGTTGGATAGAAAAGACTGATACAAAAATAATTGAATCCTATAACCCATCGAATGGTGAAAGGATAGCATCGGTTTATGAGGCCACATTAGATGAGTATAATNTTATTATAAAAAAATCAATAGANGCTTTTAATGAATGGCGTAAGGTGCCAGCGCCTGTTCGTGGTGATCTGGTTAGAGAAATGGGTAACGCATTAAGAGACTATAAGGACCAATTAGGTAGCTTAGTTTCCCTTGAAATGGGGAAGATTAAACAAGAAGGTGATGGGGAAGTTCAGGAGATGATTGATATTGCNGATTTTGCTGTCGGTCAGTCGCGTATGTTGTATGGAAAGACAATGCACTCCGAGAGACCTCAGCATAGAATGTATGAGCAGTGGCATCCAATAGGACCTGTTGGCGTAATAAGTGCCTTTAATTTTCCTGTCGCGGTATGGAGTTGGAATGCTTTTATCGCAGCAATATGCGGAAACACAACTATATGGAAGCCATCTTCCCAGACTCCNCTATGTGCCATAGCAGTACAACATATTTGCAATGAGGTTTTAAAGGCAAATGGTGCACCAGATATATTTAGTCTAGTCATTGGTGGAGGATCAACTATTGGCGAAACATTAATTCAAGATAACCAAGTCCCATTAATATCGTTTACGGGTTCAACAAGAATGGGAAAACATGTAAATGAGGTTGTTTCATCTAGGTTTGGAAAAACAATATTAGAATTAGGTGGTAATAATTGCATCATTGTAGATGAAACAGCGGATATGGAAATTGTGGTNCCAGCAATAGTCTTTGGTGCTGTTGGCACAGCAGGTCAGCGGTGTACTAGTACCCGTAGAGTTATNGTACATGAAAATATATTTGATGGTCTACTAGACAAAGTTATTTCTGCCTATAAGCAGGTTAGCATAGGCGATCCATTGAATGATGGTACGCTGATGGGACCATTGGTTAATGAGAATGCTGTCAAGGATCATTTTTCCGCTATTGATAGAGCAATAGANCATGGTGGTAAGTTNCACTATGGAGGTAATGAGGTTTCTGGAAAAGGAACATACGTTGAGCCAGTAATTATAGAGGCAAAAAATCATTGGGATATTGTTCAGGAGGAAACTTTTACACCTATTTTNTATATAATGAAATACAAAGAATTATCTGAAGCNATTGGAATGCATAATGATGTTCCACAAGGNCTTTCTTCAGCAATGTTTACTCTAAATATTAAGAACGCTGAAACTTTTTTATCTTCTGTTGGCAGTGACTGTGGTATNGCCAATATAAACATTGGNACTTCAGGCGCCGAGATTGGTGGCGCTTTCGGNGGTGAAAAAGAAACTGGAGGAGGTCGAGAGTCTGGATCGGACTCATGGAAACAATACATGAGAAGACAGACTAATACGATAAACTGGGGCTCTGATCTCCCTCTTGCTCAAGGAATTGAGTTTAATATCAAAGACTAACATGAAGTATTCGGATGTACATAATATTATCAGCAAGCATATGCTTGCTGATGGAATGTCGCCGGTTATTGATTTAGATAAGAGTCATGGNAGTTGGCTAGTGGATGGAACAACTGGAGACGAATATTTAGACTTATTTTCTATGTTTGCTTCATTATCTGTAGGTTATAATCATCCTTATGTATTAAAGAATAAAGACAGGTTGATGGCTAGCGCAATTAATAAACCTACAAACTCTGATGTTTATTCTATTGCCATGGCTGAGTTTGTGGAGACAATGGGCAGAGTTGCGCAGCCTGATTATTTACCATATTCTTTTTATGTTTCTGGAGGAACGCTNGCCGTTGAAAATGCACTAAAAACAGCTTTTGATTGGANAGTAAGAAAAAACNTTGGTAATGGNAATGGAGAACTAGGATCTCAGGTATTACACTTTGAAAAGTGCTTTCATGGTAGATCGGGTTACACACTNTCGCTTACAGATTCTCCTGACCCTAGAAAAGTAAAATATTTTCCTAAGTTTAATTGGCCAAGAGTTTCTACACCATATATTCAGTTTCCTTTAGATGAAAACAATCTTCAAGATGTAATAAACAGAGAAATTAAATCAATAAATGAAGTAAAAACCGCTATAATAGAAAATCCAAATGACATAGCATGTATGATCATTGAGCCAATTCAAGGTGAAGGTGGTGATAATCATTTCCGTCCAGAATTTTTGATTCATCTNAAAGAAATTTGTTTAGAAAATGATATCTTACTTATTTATGACGAGGTGCAGTCTGGTGCCGGAATAACTGGTAAGATGTGGGCCCATCAGCATTTTCCTAATGAAGCAAGGCCAGATATTATCAGTTTTGGTAAAAAAACTCAGTGTTGCGGCATTTTTGTAGGTGATCGTATTGATGAGGTGGATGATAATGTCTTTCACGAGTCAAGCAGGATAAACTCTACATGGGGTGGGAACCTAGTTGATATGGTGAGGTTTACTATTTATCTTGAAATAATTGAACAAGAAAAGCTTGTAAGTAAGGCCAAGGAAAATGGCAAATATCTTCTCAGTCAGTTAATTTCACTACAAAACGATTATTCTGATATGGTCTCAAATGTAAGAGGAAAGGGATTATTTTGCGCCTTTGATTTACCTGATGCTAAATCAAGAGATAGTCTGTCATCAATCTTAATGAAAAATAAGGTGATTGTTCTTGGTTCTGGAAATAAATCGATAAGATTCAGACCTCATTTAAATATTCAGAAAGAAGAGATTGATATTGGTATTAGTGCTATAAGAAATTCCTTAAATAGTTTATAAATTGACAAATAAATTAGGAACTCTTTATATCGTCTCTACTCCTATTGGTAATCTGGCTGATATTACATATAGAGCTGTGGAAATATTAAAAACCGTAGATATTATTGCCGCAGAAGACACGCGTAGATCTAGGATCTTGTTATCTAATTATGATATTAAAACTAAAATGATTAGCTATTATGAACATAATAAATATCAAAAAATACAGAAAATAACAGAAAATCTATTAAGCGGCCATCACGTTGCTATTATTACAGACGCAGGAACTCCTGCCATATCGGACCCAGCATATAAATTAGTCAGACAGGCGATAAAAGTTGGGTGTAATATAGAGTCTATACCTGGACCATCTGCAGTTTTGGCTTCACTAGTATCCTCTGGTTTGCCAACAGATAGGTTTATATTTGAAGGGTTTTTACCACCAAAAAAAGGAAGAAAAAAANGATTGGAAAATCTTATAAATGAGTCAGGAACTATTATTATATACGAAAATNCATTGAGNNTAAATAGAACTATTAAACAGATACTTGAAATTATCGGAGATCGCCCTGCTGTTATTTGCAGAGAATTGACAAAGATTCATGAGGAGAAAATTAGAGGAACTTTATCCAGTTTATTGGAGTTATTGAGTAGTAAAAAGTTAAAAGGTGAATGCGTCTTGCTTATTGGTAAAGATGATAAGAACGTATATTTTGAATAAATCTTATTTTATATCATTCGAAGGGATAGATGGCTCGGGTAAGTCGACGCAGGCTAAACTACTCATTGAAAGGCTTAACTCAAACTCTATCGAAACTTGTTTTGTGAGAGAGCCGGGCGGCACCAAAATCTCTGAGGAAATTAGAAATATTTTATTAGATGATAGGGCTGAAGAAATGTCAAGCAGGACTGAGGCTCTGTTAATGTGTGCTAGCAGAGCACAGCTTACAAAAAATATAATAACCCCAGAACTTAAAGCTGGGAAATGGGTTATCGCAGATAGGTATTCAGATTCAACTTTAGCCTACCAAGGTGGTGGAAGAGGTATTGACCTAGATTGGCTTGTTAGATTAAATAATTTTGCAACATTTGGCATTGAGCCAGATGTAACTTTTTATATTGATATTGATCCTAATATTGGATTGCAAAGAAGAAAAAATATTTCCGCTGATCGGATTGAGAGTGCGGGATTAGAATTTCAAAATGAAATAAGAAATAAATATTTAGAAATAATTGATAATTTTAGTAATCGTTGTGTACTTGTAGATGGTAAGTTAAGTATTAAAGAAATTTCTCATTTGGTATGGAAAGAAATTAAAAATAGGACATCTTTTGAATAGATTTAAAATAAATACTAAAACAATATTTATTATTGTTTTTTCTGTTATTGCAATTGCGGCAACAAGGGATGACATATATAGAAAAATTAAAGATAGTCAGCGAACCATAAACAATGTCTACAAGTATCTTATTACACATTATGTTGATGATATAAATCTAGAAAAGTTTACAAAAATGAGTATTGATAATATGTTGTCTGAACTAGATCCCTATACAGTCTATCTGGTTGATGATCAAAAAAGTGGATTGGATATGATAACGAATGGAAAATATGGGGGAGTCGGAATTCAGATAGGAAAAAGAGATAATGTAATCACTGTAATAGCGCCAACAGAAAATTCTCCTGCGAAACGAGCAGGTATACTTGCTGGCGATATTCTAATAAAAATTGATGGAAAAGTTACCGAATCAATGTCTATGGATGACGCTGCTAAGCTAATTCGCGGGAAAAAGGGCACAAAAGTAATTTTGTCTATAGAAAGGTTTAATGAAGACGAGCCCATTGATTTCACTCTTATAAGAGCGGATATCCCTACAAAAGATGTCAGCTATTTTGGTATGCTAGATGAGTCAATCGGGTATATAAGACTTACAAGATTCTCAAAAAATTCTTCTCCTGAAGTTGAAAAGGCAATTAATAGTTTATTAGGTAATGATTTAACTAGTATTGTTCTTGATCTAAGAGATAATCCTGGAGGCNTGCTTAATTCTGCTGTTTCAATACTNGACATGTTTATTAAGAAAAAAGAATTGCTNGTTTGGACAGATGGAAGGGCAAAACAGTCAAAGAAAAAATACTATAGTAAAANTGACCCNATTGTNCCTGATGACATTCAGATNGCTGTGTTAATTAATGGNGGTAGTGCTTCTGCTAGNGAAATAGTAGCNGGTGTTGTTCAAGATTTAGACAGAGGAGTAGTGATAGGNNGACANTCNTTTGGTAANGGTTTAGTNCAAACAGTCTATAANNTAGACAGNAACAAAGCTCTTAAGGTCACCACTGCGAAATATTATATACCAAGCGGTAGGCTTATNCAAAAATCTGGTTATTTACCTGATGAAATATTAGCCGATACAGTCTCTTNAGATNCACTNTTTGANACNATAGGAGGAAGAACNGTTAAAAGNGGTGGTGGTATAACTCCTGATTACGTGATTNAATCTAAAGANAAGAANGCCTATTCTTCTNGCATGNCTNCGNAAAGGTTTATTTTTCNNATACGTTCAGAAAAATAAACATATGTATAAAACATTTGATGAAGTAAATAGTGATCCGATTCTTTTAGATAGGCTAGANGAATACATTATGAATCATGAAGAAGATCTAAATATTAAACTNGATGGAGAGAATAATTATTTAGATACTAGAGANACATTGATGAGTATAGATAGTAATNATATATCAATTTCAGGAGCGCTAGAGCTTTTAGATTCATATTTTGAAGAGAAGGCAATTACTCAGTTTGATCGTGAGAATGAAGATATAAAACAATGGATGCTAATGGAGTTTGCAAAACAATTTGATGGTGAGAAAGGAAGAATGAAAGTTTCTCAAAAAATAGATAAAGATATTATTAAGGCAATGAATATACTGGATGATCCATTTGTTTATCGTGAAGTTTTTATTCATCATTAGCATAGAAATATTGATTTATTATCAACTGTAAAAACTTATGTAATTTTAAATAAAGGGCGATTAGCTCAGTTGGTTAGAGCGCTACGGTGACATCGTAG
>PAVC01000002.1 GCA_002713885.1 Fidelibacterota bacterium | reverse complement strand
TAATTCATTAGATTTTATTGGTCTGAACTATTATTCTAGAATGCACGTTAAAGGCCATCTAAGCCCAGTAGCACCATTTACTTTCGAAATACGTCCTGAGGATACTCAGACTGATATGCCCTATGCAATTTATCCAGAGGGTTTCTTCAGAGCAGTTAAAACAATAAGCAGATTAAACGTTCCAATTATTATCACAGAAAATGGAATCGCCGATGATAACGATGATCGACGAAATATTTTTATCAAAAGATATCTTTATGCTCTTTACAAGTCTATAAAGGATGGGTATGATATTAGAGGCTATTTCTACTGGTCTCTGCTGGATAATTTTGAATGGGCAGAGGGATATATGATGAAATTTGGCTTATACGAGGTTGATTTTACTACCCAAGAAAGAAAACTTCGATCAGGAAGCCGCGCTTTTACTACAATTGTCAATCAGCCTGGTGCTGACAAACGTGGTTATATTGTATCGGTTGGAGATAATGCACCTGACTTATTATTAGAATATACTAATGGTCAAAAAGTTCAACTATCTGATTTAAGAGGGTCTGTTGTAGTCCTACAATTCACCGCTAGCTGGTGTTCAGTATGTATCCAAGAAATGCCACACCTTGAAAAAGATGTGTGGCTAGCATTCAAAGATGATGGCCTAGTGCTGATAGGCATTGATAGAGATGAGCCATTAGAAGTTGTACAAAAATTTCAGAAAAAAGTTGGAACAACATATCCTATTGCTCTTGACCCAGACGCTAAACATTTTTCAAAATTTGCACATAAAAACTCTGGAGTAACTCGGAATATTGTTATCGACAAAAATGGTAAAATAGTATTTCTAACTAGACTATTTGACAAAGAAGAATTTCAGAATATGATTGATAAGATTGAGTTTTTAATTAAACAATAACATCAACCAACACCATCAAGTAAAGATTCGTAATATTTAGTCACATTATCGTAATTAATATTTTCTANAAANACAGAAAAAGAAAAGTGACATATTAGTAAATTTAGATCGNTCGCCCANGGTGGAATAAACTTTGGTTTCTGAACTANNCCTTCTTTATACATACTATGAACTATGGGNATATCATCAAGATCCATCTTACCNGAGAATATCAATTGAATACATTCAGTTTTNCCCTGTGCAATAGCAGACCTAAAAAAATTATAAACCCTTATTAAACCGTCTAGATATACTATATCTTTAGTGAAAGGTGCTCCACCGGTTAATATACCTCCTCTAAATACACGCCTTGTGCTCTCAAAAGCCTGATTCTTTGATCCACTTTTATCAAGGAAAAATTTGAAAACATCTAAAAAATCTGCTCCATCAATTGACATTTGAATAGCAACAACCCTATCTGATATCCTTCTCATCCGGTCTACATCAATCGAGCCGGTTATAAACTCTGAAAAGACAGCAAGTCCCTCCTGTGTCTTTGTAATACTACCATAGTTAGATCCTAGAATTTTCATATTCTTTTGTGCTCTACCATTAAGCGTGGTTGCTACGTGAATATAGGCCTCATGGTTTAATAATTGTTTTACATCGGTCTCATCAAACTCACCATCTTTTCTGATTTTTATCGTTTTTGAGCTTGCCGTTGCTTTAGCCGACAGCTTGTTTACTAATTTTATCTTTGGTGCTTCCTCACCAAAATAAGCATTCACAGATTTAGATATTTTATTTACAACATCAGACGAACTTATTTTAGGACTATGCAATCGCATGATCTCTCTGCTATCAATTGAATTAATTATTTCTTCAAACTGATCAGATAAATCTCTGGGCTTAGTGTTCTTGTCATGAATCTGTGTTGTAGGGAGCCCATAGATGTCAGAAGAAATTTTAAAAAATTCCTTTGTACCGCATGCCCTTAAAAGTTCAGAGCTTTTCTTTATTTCTACAACCTTCTTCCTTAACCAATCATCAAATTTTGTATCACCAAANAACTGCTCAGCNTCATCTAGNATAGANTTTAAATCTGAATCATTATATNTAGGATAAGNAACATTTGGAATCTTTTTACNATTGTTNTTAAAAAAGTTTATNCGAACCTCTTNAGGCCAAGTAATATGNCTNAGGANTTTTACCTCTCTACTGGCCATNAAAATCAATTCNGATAGTTTNCNAAGTCTATGTTTTTCCTTTTCCTTNAGCATAGGANTANTNTACAGGNTTACCNATNAGNTCATACTCATTTGCGCNATTAACANNGATGTTAACAAATTNCCCTTTAGAAACTTTTCCTTCTATCTNTACAATATTATCGATTTCTGGNGAATCATATTCAGTCCTTCCAACACCAATATTGTTTTCNGNCTGATCNACTAACACCCGTATTTCNTTACCAATNAAAGATTCATTNCTANCTAAGCTAATATCATGCTGTAACTCNATAATCTGATTTTTTCGATCATNCTTAANNTCNTGTGGAATATNATCATCAAGNNCNNCTGCGCTNGTNCCNTCNTCCTCAGAATAGGTAAANACNCCTAANCGNTCGAANCTGATATCTTNAACAAANTTATANAATTCNTTAAAATCCTNNTNAGTTTCNCCTGGATANCCAACGATTAGGGTCGTCCTTATNGCAATCCCAGGANTTGCATCTCGNAGGCGATTTATCCTNTCTCTTATTCCCTNTTGATNNAGNCCTCTTTTCATTGATTTTAATATAATATCTGAAGCATGTTGTACAGGCATATCCAGATAGTTACATACCTTATCAGAATCAGCGATGGAATCAATAATGCGTTGAGACAAATGCGCAGGATGAGCGTAGTGTACCCTTATCCACTCAATTCCNTCAACCGTGTTTAGATTTTTTAATAAATCACTTAGATAAACTTTTTGATCTAGNTCCCAACCGTAAGATGTTGAGTCCTGTGCTATNACTAAAAGTTCTTTGGTTCCATTTNCTGCGAGCCTAACAGCCTCATCCATTATCGCAGGTATGGTCCTACTTTTTTGAAGACCTCTCATAATAGGTATACTGCAAAAAGAACAACCATTATCACACCCTTCCGCGATCTTTATATAGGCATAGTGATTNGGTGTCATTAACGACCTAAAAAAAAGAGGATCGTCTTTAGAAAAATCTTTGCCGGTTAAAAATGAAANNATNTGCCTATGATCATTNCTACCAAAAATCTGATCAATCTCTGGTACTTCTGACGTAAGCTCTTCAGGATATCTTTCCGAAAGACAGCCCATAACTACTAGCTCGCTTGGCCTTCCTGTTTTTTTTAACTCNGCNGCCTGNAATATTGTATCAACAGACTCTTCCCTAGCAATATCTAAAAATCCACATGTGTTTATAATGATAGTGTCAGCATTTTCAGGGTTATCTGTGACTACTAAATCTGATTTATGCAACCCACCCAATAGTATCTCTGAATCAACAAGGTTTTTTGCACAACCAAGACTTATAATATTTACTACTTTTTCCATATGTTACATATATATAATGAAGCTAATCATCTATTTCTTTCCCAAATAATCCATCTAAATAATTTTCTGGATCAAATGGTTCGATATCCATTATATCCTCACCAATGCCAATATATTGAACTGGGATACCAAGCTCTTTATACAATGGAAAAACAATACCCCCTTTTGCAGTACCATCAAGCTTCGTAAGAATAGCACCATCAAGAGGAACATGTCTATTAAATTCTTTTGCCTGTACTACAGAATTTTGACCCAAGAGCGAATCAATTGTAATTAGATTTTTTACGACAAATTCAGAAAATCTATTTTCAATTATTCGATGCATTTTTTCTAGCTCGCTCATAAGATTTTCATAAGTGTGTAGTCTACCAGCAGTGTCAACAATAACGATTTCACATTCTGAAGATCTAGCTGAGATAATCCCATCAAATAGTATAGCAGAGGGCTCTTTCGTTTTCTCATTACATACTAGCCTAACATCCGCTCGTTTTGACCATACTTTTAACTGATCAATAGCCGCAGCCCTATATGTGTCTGCTGCAATTAGCAGCACTCTTTTACCCTGATCTCTATAGATCCTAGCCAACTTAGCTGCACTAGTTGTTTTACCTGTTCCGTTTACTCCGACCATCATAATTACAACTGGTAATTTCTTTTGAATTGGTGAATATTTATGGGGCAATTGTGTAAGCAAATATTCTCTAATTCTATTGGAATAATTATCTTTAGAAAATTTCCTTAAAATATCAGTTATACTGTCAACTGTATCAAGCCCTACATCTGCTAAAAGAAGTTGCTCCTCAACTCTCTCAATATCATCATCAGATATCTTATCAGCATTTAAATTATTAAATGCATTCAATAAAGAAGAACGTGTATTCTCAAGAGCACTAAATAGTTTACTAAGCATCTTATTGTTCTTTAATTACTTTATAATAGTCTCTGTAGTAAAGAAACCAGCTAACCACTGCAAGAGCAAGAGCAGTATATAAGGAAAATGTTTTTAACCACCATATTGTACCGAACTCGAAAATATGAAGAAATACTGTCAAAGCTGTTATACCAGTGCTCCACTTGCCCCACCAGTTTGAGTGCAAAATATATTGTCCAGTATTAACAAAATAAAGAGCAGGAACAGCAATTAAAAAATGTCTAACTATATAAAATATAAAAAACCAAAGAGGAAATATTTCTAAGATAACGAGGTATAAAACTACAGAGGTTATTATGATAAAATCTGCTATCGGATCAAGCCACATTCCAACATGAGTAACCTCATGAGCTCTACGCGCTAAATAACCGTCTAGTGCGTCTGAAAGAATTGCTAATATTACTATTCCAGCTGTAACTGCACGCATTTCTGGATAGTTTAACGTGTATATGATTGGAATAGCAGCTGCCGCCCTGAGCATGCTTATTGTATTTGCTAGGGTGAGTACTTTTGAGGGGTTACTCATATAATCTTTCTTTATATTAAGAATCTTTTTCATACTCTAATCTAATCTGCTAATCAGTAATTCTAATGTGATAATATTGCTTCAACCACCTTATTAGAGACACCAGAATTTTTATCTATTAAATCCTTTGCAGCTGCACTAGTTAAAAGAAGTCTCTGATCGTTATTTAAGAGCTGGTCCAATATTTCAATGAATTCTGATCCTTTTTCGATACAAAAACCCGACTTATTATTTAAAATCTCAAGTGCTTCATCAAATTCATTATAATTGGGACCAAATATAGTGGGCAATCCAGCTACAGAAGGCTCCATTAGATTATGTACGCCTGTTGAGAATCCACCACCGATATAGGCTACTTTTACTTTCCAATATAGTTTAGCTAAAGCACCAACGATATTAATAATTTTAACTCTAGATTCATTATCGCTAAAATTTTCAATTGAATCAATTACACTTACTGAAATATCCCGTCTTGTAAACATGGACTCCAAATATTTATTCTCTTGATCCGTGGGCTCATGTGAGACCCAGACTATCTGTAGATTTTTATTTTTTTCCATATATCTTATAGCATGGGAAAGAACCACATTACGATCATCAGAATCCATACTGGAAAATAATAGGATATTTTCTCTTTCCAATATTGGTTTTTTATTATCATCTAATATCTTTTTTGCATTTGCAATAACCTGATCATATCTTGGATTTCCCATTTGATAGACCGCCTTACTATTAGAATCGCCAATATATCTATTCAGGACAAACGCATCATTTTTATTTATGGTAAATATTTTTGTAATCGACCTGTACATAGGTTTATAGACATAATGTAAAAATGATAGCTTCTTATCAAAATACTTTTTTGATTTAGCACCAATAAGTACAGTATCAATATTTTTTCGCTTTGCTACCCAAATAAAATTATACCAGAGGTCACTAGTAGCAAATATGATTTTATTCGGTCTAACCAAATCTAAGATGCTACTAATAGTCCAGTAAAAATCAAGAGGCATGTATACCTTACAATCTACATTCTTATTATGCGCATTATCATATCCAGATGGAGAGAAAAAACTTAAAAGTATAATACTATTAATTTTCTTTTTTTTTATACCAGCTATAACCGGTTCGATTTGTAAATACTCACCATATGATGAACAGTGAAACCAATATATTAATGAATTTGACCTTACTTTATTAAAGTGTTTGTTTAATTTTTCTACAGTCTGGAATCTACCAATAAAACCATTTCTTATTTTGTGATTAAATATTGATAAGAAAAAAATGATCAATAAAAATAATGGATATATAATTAGGTTATATATAATAAAAATTATTATTCGCAAACTATGCTCTTTCTATCACTGAATTAGTAACCATATCTGAAGAAATAAGTTCCATACAATATTGTCTGGTCCTGTAACATTTTTGCTTACCATTTTGCGAACAGGGACGGCACCATATATCTGTCTCAATATTTATCGATTCTTTTAAAGAAACGCCTCCTCCAGTCTCAGTAGATGTCGGCCCAAGAATCATTGAAACATGTTTNCCNAAAGCNTCGGCAATATGTAGCANGCCTGTATCGCTACCAAATACAGNGTCAGAAAGTGAAATAATTGCCATTGCCTGNCTGAGATCAGTTTTACCTGAANANTNAACTACACTATCATTTATCAAGNTAATGTCCTTACATATCTTATCGTTTTTTGTGCCAAGCATTATTATTNTTTTANTTGTTNNCCTATTAAGCTCATTAATCACATTATTATATTTCTTTACTTGCCACTGCTTTTGAGGCCACGCTGCNCCAGGAACCANAACAATAAAATTACTATCNATCTCAATTTCTTTTAATATTGACCTTGCAAATCTTTTTTCTACTTTACTAACGACAAGTAAAGTATCTGATATACTAGCCATATTATAGCCCGGAAGACACTGGTGATACATAACCTGAGCAGAATAACCTTTTGGAAACATATTTACATGAAATTGATACAAAAAAAAGCGAGGAATTCTTGGCTTCTTCGCTCTAGTGGTTATTTTACTCAAACCAAGNGTAACAATTCTAGACCTAATAGAACCATGCAAATCAAAAACCTTATCATAATCTGACGATTTTATATATCGATTTAATTGCATCAGNTCAGTGGATCCTGAATCGCTGTTTAGTGCAATAATTCGATCAATGTTTGGCTGCATTTCTAACATTGAGGAAAACTTATCTAACGTAAGATAATGTATTTCAACATTCTTGTACGTTGTTTTTATTGANTTTAATAAAGATGTAGTTAGTACAATGTCTCCAATTGAGCTAAANCGAATAACTAAAATTTTTAAATTAAATTTCATACTAGCCTACTCGCTCTTTATTAAATACAACAAGATTTATGAGTGATTTCTTTATTTCTGATTCTGCATAAGACGAGATTGAATCGGTAGCCTTATCAGAAAACTCATCAAGCTTTTTCTTTGCATAATCAAAACCACCGGAATCATAAATAATATCATTTATTTCTTTTAATATTTTTGCGCTCTTTTTCTTTTTTCGGACAAGTGATTTGATCCTATTTCTACCAGTTCTGCTTGCGTTTTCTATTGAATAAATCAATGGAAGTGTTAACATATTTTTTTTCACATCACCACCATGGTCTTTTCCCGTTTGATTCTCAGATCCTAAAAAATCAAAAAGATCATCTTTTATCTGGAACGCCATACCAAGATTCTCACCATAATCAAAAGTTGATTTTCGATCTGTGCTAACCTTAGTGGTTGTTATTGCACCAAGTTCACAGCTTGCTGCAATTAATGACGCTGTTTTTTGATTAATCATATCATAATACACATTCTTNGGCATATTTCTTGTGAGACTTTTTTCTATCTGCATTATCTCCCCAGCGCTCAATTTTTCAGCGGTTCTTGAAATTAAATCCAATGCATCAAAATCTTTCAAACCAACCATATTAATCAAAGCCTTGCT
Source organism: Fidelibacterota bacterium (assembly GCA_002713885.1). Classification (GTDB taxonomy): domain Bacteria; phylum Fidelibacterota; class Marinisomatia; order Marinisomatales; family UBA1611; genus TMED80. The sequence goes on along the minus strand of PAVC01000002.1, from coordinate 44,704 downwards.
GAGAATAAAATCACCCATCAAGACAGATATTTTATTTTTCCATATTTGTTTGATAGATGGTTTCCCTCTTCTTATTTTAGCATCATCAACAATATCATCATGAATCAGTGTCGCCACATGCAACAATTCCATCATTACAGCGGCTTTATAAGTGTTTTTTGTTGGATTACCGCATAACCTAGCGCATAGTATGGTCATTATCGGTCTTATGGTTTTACCACGGTTTTTCAACAAATAACCTGATATAGAATTAATTAGTTTTACTTCAGAGTTTAGTGCTTCTTTAAACTCTGTTTTAAATATATCTATATCGTCAAGGATAGGAGATGTGATCTGTTTTAAGCTAATCATGTTAAAATTTTAATATTAATTATTAAGCAGTATTAAAAATTTCTTCTCTAAAATCATTTTCCTCTATTAACAAACCATGATATACCTATGCTTATCTCATACAAAACAATAAGAGGCAAAGCCATNACAAGCATACTAACAGGATCTGGAGGCGTAATAAAAGATGATAAAATAAAAATAGCTACAATTGAGTGTCTCCTATAATGCCTCATAAACGGTGGAGTTAAGACGCCAATCGTAGAAAGTAAAAATGAAATAACCGGCAATTGGAATACAAGACCAGAGCCTAATAACATCCACGTAATAAAACTAAAATAATGATTAATAGAAAAATTATTTAGCACAGTATCACCCGAAAGACTAGCAAAGAAGTTCAAACAATAAGGAATCAAAATTTTATAACTGAATAATATTCCTGTAGTGAAAGAAAAAAAAGAAAATAATACTAAAGGAAAAACAAAACCCTTTTCATTAGCATATAACCCAGGAGCAACAAACTTCCACATCTGGTATGTGATNACGGGAACTGAAAAAACAATCCCNCCGACCAGCGCNATTGTCCACTTAATAACAAACATGCCCTGAACGGAAAGNACCTGNAGATTAACNGGNTTATTTGAATCAATATTTTCTAGCGGCNGTAACAATAAATGGAGTGTGTCATCAATAAAAAAAAAGGTTATTATTCCACCAAATAAGAGAGAAAAAATAATTTTAATAATTCTCCATCTAAGTTCCTCTAAATGNTCAATAAAACTCATTGATTTTTCGGTTGAATTCATAGTCAATTATCAATCAAAATTAGAGATGAGTTTTTCGGCAACTGAGCTTGGTGGCATGTCAATGGACTCAATAGATTTTGTAATGTTTTTGAACAATTTTTCTCGATTTTCTGTCCAAAACTCATCCTCTAGTCTTAAAGCTATAAGATCTTTTATTCTGTTTTTATATCTAGCTAGGCGACGCTTTTCCAACATACCNTTAGCATCTAGAACATCAATGTCAAATACTATCTTCTCAAATATCTCAGGNATCCCTTNACCAATACTAGCAGTAGCACTCATCACTCTTGGAGTTATATTACCTTCTTTTGTGAAGTCGTGCAAAATATCAGTTAATAATCTTGAAATACGTTTTGATCCAGTTCTATCTGATTTATTTATGATAAATATATCGGCAATTTCAATTATGCCTGCTTTCATTAATTGAACCTCATCTCCAGATTCTGGAACTAGAACAACAATTGTAAAATCAGCAGCATTTACTATATCATGTTCAGCCTGACCCACGCCAACAGTTTCAAAGATAATAATATCTTTTCCGCTGGCAGATAACACATCTCCGGCTTCTTGCGCCATTTTTGATAGACCACCCAGATCACCCCTGTTACCCATACTTCTNATGTAAACATCATCCATATCAGTATACTTGCTCATTCTAACCCTATCACCAAGTAAAGCACCGCCACTAAAAGGACTACTTGGATCAATCGCTATAACACCAACAGACTTTTGTTTTGAAATAAAGCATGCTATCAATTGATCTACTAGTGTGCTCTTTCCCGCGCCTGGAGGACCAGTGATACCAATCCTTAGTGATTTATTAGACTTCTTATAAATATATTTATAAAAGTTATTCACATGTGGGTCGTTATTCTCAATAAGCGATATGGCTCTAGAGATAGCTAGATGATTATTATTAAATATATCTTTATAATTAAACTGATTCATTATTTATAAATATACATTAATCTTTATTGACAATTAATTACCATATTAGCAAAAAAAATATTAATAAACCTTCATTGACTACAGAAAGCTTAAATCCTTAATATTAGCGTCTTTAACAATAAGGAAATTAAAATAATGGATAGACATCCACAGCAAATAAAGCGAGAACGTCAGGATATAAAAAGAAGAGTAAGAAATGTTTCTAAAATGTCCAGATTACGCACACAAGTTAAGAACGTATTACAGTCTACGGATAAAGAAAAAACGCAAATAGAATACACGAAGGCGGTTAGCACTATTGATAAGGCAGTCAGTAAAGGTCTTATTCATAAAAACACTGCTGCCAGAAGAAAGTCTCAGATTACGCGCCACCTTAATTCTCTAAANTAACTGTTTATTTAAGAGTCCGAGGCTGAATAGTTCGGAGCCTCTTTAACAATTCGAACNTNATGAGGATGACTCTCTCTCNCACCTGCAGCNGTTATTTCAATAAACTCCGATTTATCTCCAAACTCTTCTATAGTTTTACAACCACAATACCCCATCGATGATCTTATTCCCCCAGTTAATTGATGAATAGTGTTTTTAACTGGGCCTCTATACGGGACCATTCCCTCTATACCCTCAGGAACTAACTTCCTATTATCTGTCTCTTCTTGAAAATATCTGTCACCACTACCTTCTTCCATCGCACCTAGAGAGCCCATACCTCTAAAAGTTTTATACTGCCTTCCCTCATACAGTATGGTCTCACCCGGACTTTCATCCATNCCTGCTAAGACACTTCCAAGCATAATAGAGTCGGCACCAGCAGCAAGTGCTTTTGCTATATCCCCGCTATAACGCAAACCACCGTCGGCGATTACTGGGATGTTTTCTTTTTTTGCAACCTCAACCGCATCCATAATAGCAGTCAACTGTGGTACACCAACCCCGGCAACAATTCTAGTCGTACAACTAGCGCCAGCGCCTATACCCACTTTAACGCAATCTACTCCAGCGTCTATAAGTGCTTTTGCACCATAACCGGTTGCTATATTCCCACCAATGATTGATAAATCAGAGTTTTGTGACTTTAGATTAGATATTGTATCTAATACACCCTTAGAATGTCCATGTGCCGTGTCTACCACAATAGCATCTACCTCTACGCTAATGAGTTCCTTGACTCGCTCAAACGTGTCACCTGATACACCGACAGCAGCTAACACTCTTAGTCTACCATTCCGATCTTTACAAGCATTAGGAAATTGCTGTTTTTTCTTTATATCTTTCACAGTAATCAGTCCAGCTAACTCACCTGTATCATCAACGACCAATAACTTTTCAATTCTGTGTTTATGAAGCAGTTCTTCTGCATCTTCTAGAGAAGTGTTTAATGGTACAGTCACTAAATCATTTGTGGTCATACACGCTGAGACTTCAAGATTTCCCTCAACATGAAATCGAATATCTCTGTTAGTAATAATTCCCACTAATTTTTCATCATCAATCACAGGAAGACCACTGATTCTAAATTCAGTCATTATCTTTTTTGCTTCATTTATCGTATGATTAGGGCCTATTGTAACCGGCTTAAGGATCATCCCACTCTCAGAGCGTTTAACCTTATCAACCATAGACTTTTGTAACTCTATAGTACAATTTTTATGAATCACGCCGGATCCACCTTCTCTAGCCATCGAGATTGCCATATGCTCTCCAGTAACAGTGTCCATGGCCGCACTAATGACTGGGATATTCAGATCAATATCTTTTGTTAGACGTGTGTTTAATATAGTCTCCTTTGGTAGTATTTTGGATTTTTGAGGGACCAACAAAACATCATCAAATGTATATCCTTTTTTAAATATAGTTTTCTTCTTCACTGACTACTCCAAGTAATTATTTGTTTTTAATATTGACACAATTTCACCACTATTGATTATTGAGTCTAGACTATTAATCTCATCAGTTAATTCCCTATCACCCTTCAATATTTGTGTTAAACCTTGAACTCTTTTAATAATACATCTAGTGCCATCACCAGGTTCCAATTTAGAATGATAAAGAGTATATGCTGCACAACCAATAAGCATTTCGATTGCAAGTATTTTTGTCACATTTTCTTGTATTTTTAATAGTTTGTAACCAGCCCAGGGTGCCATACTAACCAAATCTTCCTGTCCGCCAGAAGTTGAAATGGAATCTACACTCGCTGGATGTGCTAGTGTTTTATTTTCAGAGGCCAATGCAGAGGCTGTTACATGTGCAATCATATAGCCAGATTCAATTCCAGGATTATTAGCTAAAAATAGCGGCAGTCTCCCNTCAGCTCCTTTCATAAAATAATGAATTCTTCTTTCTGATATTGCTCCTATTTCAGACATTGCCATTGCGATAGAATCGAGAGAAAGAGAAATGTGTTCAGCATGAAAATGACCAGAATAACCTATCTTTCCATTATTTAAAATTAGAGGATTGTCACTGACGCTATTGATTTCATTGTTTATTGAATTTGAGGACTGAGCTACTGTGTCTCGGCATGCTCCATGGATATGAGGAATACATCGAAAACTGTATGGATCCTGCACTACTTCACAATCTTTATGTGATACCACAACATCACTATTTTTTGTCATTTTCCAAATATTTCTAGCTGAAACAATCTGTCCTCTATGTTTCTTTAGTTTGTGAATAGAAGAATGAAATGTTTTTCTGCTCGATAAACTTGTTTCAACAGACAATGCTCCAATTGCATCAGCAGTATCCAAAATAATATCACAATTATGTAAAGCTTTTATCGCTATAGCGGTAGATACCTGAGTACCATTGACCAAGCTAATCCCATCTTTTTGGTATAAGTTTAATGGCTTAATATTCGTTTTTCTTAGCACTGTTTTTGCAGCCATAATCTTTTTATTGTGTAACAATTTTCCTTCACCAATTAGCGAGCAAGCGATATGAGCCAGTGGCGCTAAATCGCCACTGGCGCCTACGGAACCTCTTTCCGGAACAAGCGGAATTAAATCATGATTCAAGAATCGGACTAACTGAGATACTGTATCAGGATGAACTCCACTATAACCACGCGAATAGCTAATCAGTTTTAATACCATAGCAACCCTAACTATTCCTATATCTAGGTAATTCCCCACTCCGGCTGAATGACTCCTAACAAGATTAAGTTGAAGTTTTTTCTGATCGTCTTTATCAATCTTTATGTGGCTTAGTCTACCAAATCCTGTGTTGACGCCATAGACAGTCTCCCCAGATGACAAGATTTCATCTAGCATTTTATAAGATTCTTTAATTTTCTGTTTTGATTGACTGTCAATCAGTATTTTTATTGGCGCGGATAGAAGCGGAGAAAAATCTTGGTAAGAATATATCTTATCTGAAATACGTAGGGTCTCCATCGGTCAATTTAGACTAAAGATTCTATTTGGTACAATGGATTAAGAAATCTTATAGATTACTTTTTTATGGTACTATAATCAGAAAAAATAATTGGATCAGTGGGAATATTATTTAAAATGAATTCTCCATAACGTTTTGTAACAATTCTATTATCTAGACTAATAAATATGCCTGAATCATATGTCGTCCTGATTAATCTACCAAAACCCTGTCGAAACCTTATGGCACACTCAGGAACAGAAAAATTCATAAAACTATTTACACCATTCGAATCTAAAAAATTAGAATATGACTTGATTAACGGATCAGTGGGGACGCCAAAGGGTAGCTTTACTACTATTAATATTTCCAATAATTCGCCAGGTAAGTCTACACCTTCCCAAAAACTATTCGTACCAAACAGTAAAGCATTCTTATGCATGTGCATACCTTTAATTATTGAAAGTTTAGAAGCACCTTTTGATTGGGCAAACAGAGGAATATCCTTCGAATCTGATTTTTCTTTTATTTTGTTAGAAACATTCTCAAGCATTTTAATTGAAGTAAATAGAACCATCGTTCTTTTTTGAAATGTTTTGTGAATATAATAAATAATGTCTGNCAGCTTTGACGGGTCTCCAGTTATATCACTCGTCCCACCATATTGATAGTAAACAACCTGGTCCTGATAAGAAAAAGGGCTTATATAATCATCAGTAATAATATTATCAGTTTTACGCAAACCATTGCGATTTAAAAAATAATCAAAAGAATCATCTACCTTGATTGTTGCAGACGTTAAAATAAAGTTACTATTTCTGCTATATAGTTTATTCCGCAATATCTCAGAAATATCAACCATAGACGCGTGTAAAGATAATCGAAGCTGAACTATTGACCCTGCCTTTGAATGGTAAATCCCTTGCTTCCAATATACCCATTCTGGATCCTGGTTTTCAGTCAATATATTTATCGAATCACTTAGACCACTGATATTTTCCAACCCTCGGTCTAACACATTATGAAGATAAAGGTATTTAGTACGTGAAGAATCAATTTCTAGAATAAATTTTCTAAGATTATTAAAACATAGTAGTAAACTTTGAATATTAGTTTTTAGCTTAGCTAGCTCACTATTGACGGGCGCATATTCTTTTTCTAATGAATCTATTATTGGTCTTTCCTGGTATGTTTTTTCTTTATTAAATCGATCTTCATTGTTTATTGTTAGTTCATCCATAAACTTTTCAAATGATATACGAACTTGTTCAATACCACTTAGTAAACTTTCCCTAAGCATTTTTACTGATGATTCTGAGTCGCTGATAGAATTCAAAATATTGTTCCACCTTCTTGATCTTGGATGTGATGGATTAACAGATTGTAACAAAGGCAACACAATTTGTTGGTCTATCTCTACTTTAAACTGATCATAACCAGATCTAACAAGGTTGTGAACCTCATCAATAATAATTGTATCATGTTCTGGTAATATACCAGGAGATTTTGCTTCAGATAGCAAAAGGGAATGATTAGCAACTATAATATCCGCCTCGTACATCAATTTTCTAATTGGCCCATAAAAACATCCATGATTCTTACGACATATATCTCCAGTGCAAAATCCCATATCACTGCATATCATTGACCATATCCATGTTTTTCTCGTGTTTAAGAATCCGTTACACTCTGAAACATCTCCAGATTCTGTCCACTCAAGCCAAAAAAGTATTGGTATAATCGCTTCTATATCTTGTTCACTTAGAATATTTCTCTCACTTACAACCCAATTAAACCTGGTCCTACAAATATAATTTTTTCTTCCTTTCATAAGCAGAGCAGTAACAGATGTTTTCAATGCATTAGTTAATTGGGGTAGATCTTTAAAAAACAATTGATCTTGTAAATGTTTTGTATTGCACCCTATTACTACAGGTCCTCTCTCTTCAGTCTCATATTTTCGCTTAATAGCAGCAAAAAGATATCCCATAGATTTTCCTAAACCCGTTCCCGCCTCAAGCACACCTGATCCTGTAGAATTAATTATTTTGTCGCACATATTAGCATACTCAACCTGATTGATACGATCCTCATACCAGTCATAATTTTTAGATAATATACCTCCTGATCCAAAAACCTCTGCTGCAGTTATATTTTGAATATTCTCAGGGCCTTCATATTGATAAATATTCTGCCTAGATTTTCTTTTCTTTGACCTAATATTTAGCGATCCTTTCAGGTCACCTTTTTTTAAGAGTGCGTTTGCTAGGTCTACGTATAATTTTTTATTAGGTATGTCATATTTTTCTATAACAGAAATGACCCTAGATATCTCTTCTAACGTATACTNNGATAGNTCATCNAAAAGATATAAAAATATATTACCACAATTTTCTGTATCTTTTTCTGCCCTGTGACTTCCAGAAGAGTCTAGTCCATAAAATTCAGATAATGCACCAAGNTTAAACACAGGATGGTCAAACAGCATNGCCCTAGCAAGTTGCAACGTATCATACAGTGGATTTTCCGGGATATCCTTGTTATAACGCTTACATAATTCAAGCAAATAGTTCCAATCAAATCTAATATTATGCGCAACAAGTGGATACGTGTGCNNNTCCGATACTAAAAAGATCATCAATAATATCTTCTTCATCCGGCGCAGTCGATACCATTTGATTTGAGATTCCAGTAATGCCAGTGATAAATGGTGAAACATGAACACCAGGATTAATTAATGTAGAATATCTTTTTTTAGGCTTTCCATNTACAAAGCGTATTGCCGCAAACTCAATAATTCTATCTTGTTTTGGATTTAGGCCCGTTGTCTCAAAATCGAAAGCGACATACGTTGATAGGTTCAGTACACTGAGTATCTCTTTTTTATTCATCGAATACTAGCTAAATAATATTTTTAGATAGAACAGAGGATTAGAGAGTTCTGTTTTAGGGATTTCATCAGCGAGCATACTAGACATTATATTTCGCACCTTTTCATTTCTAGCAGCTCGATCAATAACAAAATTAAGTAAAAACTTAGAACGGGCTAGCTTCAATAGTCTCGTGCTAACACTCAATTCCCCTCCTAGATATTTCCATAATTCTTCATCATAATACCTTAGGTATTCTTTTTTAAAATTATGTTTTTCTTTCGCCTTAGAGGCTATTCTCGCTGCTATCCTGCCTGATTCCATGGCATTACCAATACCCTCACCGGTAAAAGGGTCTACTAACCCAGCTGCGTCACCTAATAAAAGAAAACCGTCTCCATGATTTTCTCTTCTAATACTTCCGAAAGGCAGGTTCCAACCAGTCGGCTTCTCTAATGCGACCGCATCTCTAAACCTATGCCTAAAATTATCTGAATTAATAACATTTATCATAATATCATTGAGCCTCCGGTTTTCCTGCTTCACTATACTTTTTAATAAACCGACCCCAACATTTGCTCGATTTTTTCCAGCAGGAAAAATCCAAAAATAACCTGGATTCGTTTCTTCAACATAATGTAACTCTATCTGGTCCGTTAAGTTTTTTACATTATCATAATAACAGCGGATTCCGACTGCTGTATGTTTCATATCCATTTCATAAAGACCCGTCTTCTTTGAGACTATTGAGTTCGGCCCATCAGCACCAAATACAAGGCTACCTATATATTCTTTTTCAATTCCATCTAAAGATTTTCCTTTTACTCCAATGACCGCTTTATCTTTAAAGATTAGATCACTAACAGTAAAACCTTCTTCATAATCTGATACATTTTTTGCTTGTTCAAACATAAAATTATCAAATACCATTCTTTGAATAACATATCCATGTGATATATGTTCTTTGTTAAGGCTTTTATCTAGTAATAGTTCGCACTCAGAATGTCTAGGGTTGGCAAAAATAATTCGTTTAATTATAGAACCATCTAACTCATTTACTCCTTCAATGAGGCCAAGATCATCCATTATTTTCACACTCTTACCAGAGAATGCATCTCCGCAAGTTTTATCCCTAGGAAACTGGGACTTATCGAGGAGTAGAGTTTTGAGTCCTAGCCTATGTCCATATAAAGCGGCGCAGGTACCTGCCGGACCAGCTCCAACGATTATTGCATCATACATCCGCTAAGGTTTCATCTTGGGCAACACCAAATGATGGATATATTATACCATATTTTAGGTAGTTTATAGATCGTATGGTAAAAAATAGCAATCCCAATATAATTAAAAACCATGGCGCACGAACACATGAAAACATTGCCAGGATAAATAAAGGGTAGAACTGCAACCTTTTAATGTGTCTAACATGACTAGGCCATATAAGAGCAACAGCAGGAAAAAATAGAGAAACCATTGAAACAGTACTGATGATAGGATCATCAAGCTTGTATCCGATAACTGTAGACAGAACCATCAATAGTAATGAAATGAAAAGATACTTAACCTTGTTATCCCAGTTATTAATTTGCCAATCATCATTTTCCTGATCGTAGGTTATTTTAAACTCATAGATCAATATTCCAGCAGCAATGGCACTGAAATATGGAAGGACACCTAAAATATTAACTTCTGCAAACATCATATTTATAGCACCAATCAAAAAACAGACTGACCCAATAATAAAATTATTCAGTAAATCAAAATATCCTAAACGTTTATTACTTCGTTTCCATATTCCTTTTTTTGATGTTANATAAAATAATGTGGTCGCCAAGACTAATCTAATTNTTCCATCCACATATCCAGACCAGTCCCANTAGCTGTATCTATCTACATTACCAAGCATATAAGTAAAACCTGATACGGTCATAGTCCAAACTGCAAATAGATTGATAATATTATATTTTTCTAACAGATCAGCATATACCTCTATATTGTTTTTCATAATTTGATATTTCTGAGAACCCTTTGGAATTAACCTTGCTAAAATCATATTGCTTTTTTCAATAGTGAAATAAGTCTCTAAAAGCCAGCCATCTCTTGCAATGAAATGCCAAGAACTAAATCAGAAACTTCATTTAGGATAATAAGACAAACAATTAATGCAGAAACAATGAAAAGGGCATTAGAAATAATTTTAACCAATTTCCAATCTATTTTTATTCTTTCTATTCCTATTTTTATTTCATCTAAAAATGCATCTACTCCCCATTTGTATAAAATAAAAATAGCCGTCAGTGCGCCACCTATGGGAAGCATATACTTTGATGATAATTCGTCCATAAAATCAAAAAATGATATATCAAAGATACTGGTGATATTGAAATTTCCGAGAGAAAGTGAACAAAATATCCCTACAATTGTAATAACACCGCCAAACGAAAGCGTAGCTCTTTCTCTTGACCAGCCTTTTTCATCAATGAAATAGGCTGTAATAACCTCTAGAATAGAAATGGCCGAGGTTAGCGCTGCCATAAACAAGATAAAAAAGAATAGCGTACCCCATACCAAGCCTCCTCCTATTTGAGGAAATATAGTGGGCAATACAACAAAAATAAGCCCAGCACCAGCGCTGGGATCTGCTCCCATTGCAAAAACAATGGTAAAAATAGCGGTACCAGCGAGCATAGCGATTGCGGTATCCAATAGAATAACCCATATTGCTGAACTAAAAAGATTTTGTTTTTTATCTAAGTAGCTTCCATAGGTTAACATCGTTCCCATTCCTAGGCTCAAGGTAAAAAAAGCATGTCCTAATGCTAAAACAATGCTAGATGGTGTTAAATCTGAAAATTTCGGTTTAAAAAGAAAAATTAACCCCTCACTTCCACCATCAAGTGTAAGACCTCTTACAACAAGAATTCCAAGAATCACAATAATAATCGGCATCATTATTTTTGACCCCTCTTCTATTCCAGATTTTACTCCTTTGATAATGATTCCTATACAGACGGACATGAATAATAGCTGCCAAAAGATTGGATTAATACTGTTACTGATAAAACTATTAAATACAACACCAGAGGCGTCAGCATTTCCTGATAATGACTCAAAACCGCCAGATAAAGAATAGAAAGTATATCGAAGAGTCCAGCCACCAACAACTCCGTAGAAAGATAAGATCACAAACGCAGAAGCAACTCCAAGAAAACCAACCCATTTCCAATTAGATTTATNNGCTAATTTATTAAATGCGCCAACCGGNCTTAGTTGNGTATTCCTACCAATCACTAGCTCACCTAAAAGAATTGGTAGNCCGACTATTAGAATACAAACCAGATAAACAATCGTAAATGCTGCACCACCATTCTGACCTGCCATATGAGGATATTTCCATATATTACCCAAGCCCACTGCAGAACCAGATGCAGCAAGAATAAAACCTAACTTCGACCCCCACTGTTCACGTTTATTGATCATTCTTTTCTCCTTGTTCTTCTTCTAACTCTATAGAAGCATCCATAATCTGATTAAATGGACTAAGATGTGCATCGACCATAGCATCTATCATACTATAGAAATATAGAAATATTACCCACCAGGCATACTTATTTCTTTTTTCAAGGTATCTATGCTTTTGAAGTAAATAATCACCGGAATCATAATTAGAATATATCTTAGAATTTTCTAACCATGACTGTATTGCAATAATTTCTAGACCCATAACTGTAAAACCTTTAATTATTCTACCATTATATATTTGTCCTCCACCTGGGATAATGGATGCCATAAACGCTTTCTTTGGATTTTTGATTATTGTAGAATCTGAAACATCTCCAAAAAGAGGAATCATCATTACAAATATTAGACTACGTTTTTTTATAATTAGCATCAACTTTCTATAGCTATACAGTCAATCTCTACTCTAGCACCAAGTGGTAATCCTGCAACCTCTACAGTTGATCTCGCAGGAAAATTTNTTTCTCCAAAAAATTCTTTAAATGCCTCATTTAAATCCGCAAAATCGTTTAGATCCTTTAGGTAAACCGTAAGCTTTATAATATTGACTAAGGAAAGATTNTTNGCTTTTAATATTGCTAANATATTATTTAAAACCTGTAGAGACTGACTCTTAGTGTCTGAGGCCTCTATTTTTCCAGATACGGGATTTATACCAATCTGTCCAGAAGTATATAAGAAACCCCCTGCCGAAACAGCCTGACTGTATGTACCAACCGCTCCNGGAGCNTTTTTTGTTTNTATTAGTTCTCTTATTGGTTTCNTGGTTTCTGATTTTTCTCTAGACATTTTTTNCCTCNCTNTATTTCTAGTATAATATTCTTNACANANTTGAAANNATTAATAANTAAAAGNCCCTAAAACTCATNNGTCATACAGAGCGTTGGNAGCCCNACNTCTTNATTTAACTGTCTGTAAACGCTATTATCTATGTTCCTAAGAAAGAACTCACCAACCGCTGCTACCGTCGCCTCAAAAAGATGACCCCCCTTCATATCTAGACTATGGTCCGATAGAGTAACATGTGCATGGATAAATGGAACATTATCCTTTAGACTTACATTNCCCTGATAGCTAACTAATTCCCAGGTATTATCAAAGTTTTGGCGNATATATTTTTTATTTTTTGTGTCAAACGNACCAAGCTCAATATTNCGGACTGCACCTATACCAGATAATTGAGCATTATTGATATCNTTTTTTATACAAAACTNCGTNAGACTNTCCATAATCTTTTCATCTTTTTCAANATAAATCATGNANCCATTTTCTATTTTTNNGTATTGCATCTCATATANNCTATATCTANGAATTTAATTTATTTGAAATAAGATTTTTTGTTTGATNGATCGCANTATTAATTAANCCTTGNTCTCGACCACCCGCTGTTGCTAAATGCGGCTTTCCACCACCNCCNCCACCCATAAATGAGCCAATCTCTTTCGCTAATTTCCCAGCATCAAGACCTTNCTTAATTAGGTCATCGGTTAAAACAATTACAGCAAATGGCTTCTCATCACCAGAGCTAAATAATACACCTATTCCNCTATCAANTTGGGCTAATAATTTATCGCCAGATCGCTTTAGATCATCAACATCAGAAATTTCAAGAAGCTCAATAACAATATTGCTTTCGCCAATCTTTTGACTGTTATCTATCCATGAACCAATATCAGAATCATCGGTCTGAATGAGCTCTTTNATTTTTTTCTCTAATTCTTTTTTATCACTATACAACTGGATAATTCGTTCAGATAATTCTTCTTCCTTACAGTTCATTTTAAGCTGAATCTCAGACAGNGTATCTGATTTTTTTTGAAACATTTCTAATGCAGAATTACCTGTAACAGCAACTATACGCCTGACTCCTGATGCNAAGGAAGACTCTTCAGTGATCTTAAAAAGTCCAATATCACCGGTTCTTTCCACATGAGTCCCTCCACACAACTCACTAGTAAAGNCTCCAGCTGATACAACCCTTACCTTCTCACCATATTTCTCACCAAAAAGAGCAACGACACCATCCGTCATCGCCTCATCATAAGATTTAATTGATACCTCTAAGTTATTATTTAATAGAATTTGTGAGTTAACTAAATTTTCTATTTGACGAATTTGATCTGCAGTTATCTTTTCAAAATAGGTCAAGTCAAACCGGAGATATTCTGGGTGAACAAGTGATCCAGCCTGTTGAACCTGATTCCCCAGAACAGTTTTCAAAGCGGCATGCAATAGATGTGTAGCGGTATGGTTTCTTTTTATTGGACCTCTATAATATTCGTCAGCTAAGCATATAACATTATCTACATTTTCCCAAGATACCACCTCCCCCTTGCATACGTGCATAATCATATCATTATTTTTTTGAACATCGACAACCACAAGGTCAATNCCTTCAGCCTTTATTGTCCCTTTATCGGCAACCTGGCCGCCNGATTCAGCATAAAAAGGGGTCTTGTCTAGAACAATTAGATAGTCATCAGCAATCTCAGCATATTGTATAACCTTTGATTGAGACTCAAGGTGTTCATATCCAATAAAATNTGAATGTTTTCCTTCTGCATGCNTNTTCCAGCTCACATCTTCAGCCTCAATCTTAAACTTACCTGATTGCCTTGCTTTATCCTTTTGCCTAGACATTTCATNGTGAAACNCATTTTCATCAACTGAGATGCCTTTTTCTCGAGCAATAAGCTGGGTAAGATCCAGAGGAAAGCCATATGTATCATATAGTTTAAAAGCTTCTGCTCCAGATATAGTATCACCACTTAAGCCTTCTATCAACTTATCCAAATGATTTATCCCTCTATCAAGTGTCTGATTAAACAGTGTCTCCTCAGTNCCTACCACAAGCTCAATATGAGTGTCTTTCTCTTTGAGCTCTGGATATGCTTCACCCATGAAACTACAAACTGTTGGAACNAGTTTATAAAGGAATGGNTCCTCAAGCTTTAGTATTCTGCCAAAACGAGCTGCCCGACGCAGGATTCTTCTTAAAACGTATCCTCGCCCCTCATTGGATGGTATAGCACCATCTGCAATTGAAAAACACAACATTCTAACATGGTCAGCAATCACCTGAAATGGAACCTGATCTTGGTTATACTTTATTTCAGAAAGTTTTTCAATTTCATTGATTATCGGCTGAAAAAGATCCGTTTCATAGTTNCTTTTTTTAGCTTGAAGGATNCAGGTTATACGTTCTAAACCAGCTCCAGTATCTACATGATTTTGNGATAGCTTATTGAGAGTACCATCAGACAANCGCTCATTTTGTATAAAAACNAAATTCCAAAGCTCCCAATATAGATCATCTTTGTTGACTCCATCTGGAGACTGGAGAGAAATATCATCCCCAATATAATAGTGAATCTCTGAACAAGGACCGCAGGGTCCGGTCTCTCCCATTTCCCAAAAATTTTCCTTTTTTCCAAATCGAAGAACACGGTCTTCCTTAATATCGGTCTGACTGACCCACANATCATAAGCGTCATCGTCATCCTGATAAACTGTTACCCAGAGTCTTTCTTTTTCCAGTTCCCAAACGTTGGTCAACAGATCCCATGCCCATTCGATTGCCTCCTTTTTATAATAGTCTCCAAATGACCAGTTACCAAGCATCTCAAAAAAGGTATGGTGAAAAGTATCTAAGCCGACCTCTTCTAGATCATTATGTTTACCGCTAACTCTGATNCATTTTTGACTGTTAACCGCTCTACTATATTCTGGTTTTATATCATCCAGAAAAATTGGTTTAAACTGATTCATTCCTGCATTGGTAAATAAAAGAGTCGGATCATCAATAGGTACCACCGGAGAACTGCGTACGAAATGGTGATCTTTTTTACTAAAATATTCTATGAAAGATTTTCTTATTTCTGATGATTTCATATCTAAAATGAAAAACTTGTTTCAATGCTGGTCATGTTAATTGTTTCATCTGTGCCATTTACTTTACCATCACCATCTATGTCTCTAAATGAACGCCTAAAAATGTAATTAAGTATCATACCATTTCCGAGCTTTATACCAATCCGATATCCGGAAATGGTACTCTCCGTATACTCAAATTCAAAAGGATTGGGTACATTTCTTTGTTGATAATACCAGCGGGCACTGGTAATTCGACTTATTGGTTTTTTAAGACCAACGCTAGCGATAAAGCTTTGATTCCTATCTTGAACAAATGAATTAGTGTTCTCATCCCACTGCTCTCCAAAAAGGTTCTGGTATGATATTGATCCACCAATCATTGAGCCTAGATCTAGGCTTAAAGTGGAGAAATATCCTTTCTGCTTTCCAAACTTACCAAGTCTATTGTCTTTTGTAATAATCTCACCAATATTTGCACCAGATAACGAACCAATGGTCCTTGAAGAAAATGTTGCGCGTTCTATTTCATACGACCTATCCCAATATCCAAACTCAAATCTACCTGTGGGCATAATCCTATATTCAAAATTAAATCTTGCTGGGCCGAATTTGGTTGATAATCCAAACGGGATAAATCCTGTCCCTAATGTTGTGTCTCTACCAGATATNGGGTCAGTAGTTTCACCTAACAATGCTGCAAACTGAGCATAAACCGAAATATTCATATTATTTTCGGACAACAATCTTTTCGATGCGTCTAATGAAATGCCATAAATTGATCTGGCTTTTTCATTTACATTTAACGGATCAGGTTTTCTATCGATATCCGTATCAAGAACAATAGAAGTATCTAAATCCCAGCCAGGTATATCACTATCAAGAGTGTCTGTGACACCATCACCATCAATGTCCCACTCACCTGAGAATACATCAGCCAATCCATCTCCATCCGTGTCTAACCAGTAGTCACTATCATCCGGAAAATCATCAACAAGGTCGGGACGACCATCGCCATCACTATCTCTCAATCCTAGATACTGATTCCTGTCTAGGGCAATAGATCCGCCAATAGTTATACCTCCTGGAACAGGACCGGACACACGAACTCCGGTCAGTCCAAAATTTTCTTTAAAGTCATTTGTAAAACCATAAAATTTCAAACCAAACNCTTGAAACCTAGCCTCCATTCCAACTTTTCTNACTTGAGGATAAAGCATGGTATTAGAATANCCATTAACCAGAATCCCATAGCCTATAGAGATATGATCCAGAGCACCAATTTGGAAATAAAACGGATCCCATTTTTTTCCATAACGGATATAATAAACTTTATCTATGATTGAATTTTTTGATTTTTCCCCATTAGAAAAGTCCCANTCATCATCATGGATATTTCCATCCTGGTCGATGTAAAAGACAATATCAAGNGCCACAGANATCTTACCTATAGGTATGATCGGCCTGAGTGCGATCTGATTCCATAATTTACCATCTATAGTTACTGCNCCAAATGCACCNTGGAGNGATTTATTTACATTATCCTGTGAGTTGATAATTGAAAAAAGAACTAACAATAAAGATATGTGGAATATTTTACGCAATCTAGNTTCTAATATTATCGTCTAAATTAGNTTATTTGGTTTCGACCTAACAACCGGTAATTAGCTATAGTATTATGGAAAATAAATTATCAATATTGAATATAAATCATGAAGCAAAAAGATATAATTACTTCCNTTATCGCGATNACCGCTGGNATTGTCTTAGTTTTACTACCACTCTTTTTTCATATAAAAAGATCCATAATACTCATAGGGATAGTACCTCTGTGGATNGGGTTTTATATCATTTTAAACACGTACAAAAAAAAGGAGAGCTAGAGTCATAGTATAGAGGAACTAAATGGAATATCGNAAAAGAAAAATAAATCACATTATTATCTTATCTATCTTATTTTTATTTCAAAAAAGTTTTGGTTCTAACTATTTAAAGGATGTCACTTTCTATGGAAAAGAAAATGGACTGATCGTTGAGTTTGTTTTTGAAGAAGCAGTATCACCTGATTCAGTTAACGCATGGCAGTCTCAAACTGAATGGTTTTACTTTACTCTTTATAATGTCCTAGCAGACACATCTGAATTATTAGTTCAAACCGAAATAAAAANACCAGTANTAAACTTTCAGCCAATCCTAACAGAGCAGTCTACACAAATAGGAATAAAACTAAAAAATCGAGTNGAGTCATTTGAAATATTCAAAACAAGAGAAGATAATACTCTAAATGCTCATCTACACTATTCTATAGAGAATTTTNCTGANCTATCATCAGTCAGTACATATAAAAGAAAAAAGAGAGAATTTAATAGTAGNTTTTCTAGATCAAAGTCTTGGCTATTGCTTATTGGAAGCGGATATACAATCNCTGGTTTATTAAACAACAAAAAAAAAATGAATACCGAATTAAAAATTGGAATCGGGACTCTTGTATTTACCTATATTATACATAGAATCTGGCCAATAAAATGAAATCATATCTAGTATATTTTTCAATATTATGGGCTATAGGNATCATTCTAATGGGTCTATTTATACGTATCCGATCTAAACACAAGTTTCCTAATGATGAAGAAAAATAATATATGTCTANTTAAGGTATTTATTTTTTTTATATCCATCTCATATGGAAAACAATTATCTGTTCATGAATCTTGGAAATATCTATTGGATATTAATCAGGCNCCTATACATGCCACTCATCATGTTAATAATATTATTAGAAATGGTATTATTCCTGAAGCATCAGACAAGATTAGCCTTCTTTCAGATTTGGGAATAAAGATTTATAATAATAATCTTACACCTGTAGCNCCAAATTATTTAGAAGAAATATTAGAAACAGAAAATTATTATTTTCATTATACAACAGACCAGTCAAATGCTGATGCTATTTCTCCAAGTGATCTAAACAATAACTCAATACCTGACTATGTGGAAACAATGAGTGAGATATTCGAATATGTTTGGATTTTCTTTGAAGACACTCTAGGGTATTCACCGCCTCTAGATGATAATCAACCAAGTGGATCGCAGAAATATGATATTTATATTGAAAACCTACCAACTAACTATTTTGCCATAACCTACACCTCTGCGTTCATNAATGAATCTGNAACAAGCTGCTCTAGCTATATTAAAATGAGAAATAATTATAATGGATCTGTGTTTCAGGGTATCACAGAACTAGAAAATATTAAAATAACAGCTGTTCATGAATTTTTTCATGCTATACAGTTTTCCTATAATTGTTTTGAAAGATTTTGGCTAATGGAGGCAACTGCTGTTTGGTCAGAAGACGAGATATACAATAATATTAATGACCACTATAGATACATGACAACCTGGTTTCAAAATTCAAGTAGAAATATTGATGATGAATCAAACCATATGTATGGATCATTCATACTCTTTCAGTATATAGATGAGCATCTTGGAGGTCCAGATATGATAAAAGCAATATGGGAAGAATCAAGGTCTCGAGCTAATTCAATAAATGACATAAGCTTTGTTTCTATTGACGCAGCCTTATCAAGCTTCGGATCAAACGTTAACACCGCATTAAATAGCATGAGGATAGCCAATAGAATTATGTCAAGCCATCCTAATGCAGAACCNTATACATACCAGGAAGCAGAGAACTATCCTGTAACAGCCCCATATGAGATCACTAGTCTTTCTTTTAACAATAATAATCCAATTGTCTATGAACAAAACTCATTAACTCTATATTCAAGTAACTATATCAAACTAAACATATTATCTCCATCGAGAATTCTAATAGAAAACAAAGACGGTCCTATTTCAGATCTATTTGGAGCAATTATTTTTAAACATGAAAATGAAAACAATTGGACAATACGAAGAGGTTATGATATCAACATAGATCCTAGCATAAATATTGAATGGGCAACACTATTAGTTGGCGCTCAGGGACAATCTGNAGATGATTGGGACTATAAGGTTACTATTNGCAATGGATATAATGAGGANCTTGTTGTAAGCAGTATTTATCCTAATCCATTTATATATACAAACTCTAAAATAGGAATTAAAATATTATCGGTCATACCACAAAAAATACAGATTAGTATTTACAATATTTTGGGTAAAAACATTGTTAAATGGAGTATTGANGTTGGAGAGCCAAATGAAAAAGTAATATTTTGGGACAGGAAAAATGGTAATAGAAAAATTGTTTCAGATGGAATTTATTTTATTGAAATAACTGGCAAACACAAAAGAATAGTAAAAAAATTCACACTTCTAAAATCATCAGACGGACTCGATTAGCTTGGGTATTTCTTTTAATATATTCTGATAATTAGTCAAATCTTTTCTATATTTTTTTTCATATTTTTTTTCTTCACCNTCTTTGATAAGGTATACAAGACCTTTTACCTGTTTCCCGGCAATCCTTTCAAGGTTATTTACATAAGACTCAAACCTGTCCATCTCNTCATTATANCGNTCAATACGTTTGGATAGATTAATAACGTTATTTGCATAATTAGATTCTGCTGATTTAAATAAAGCCTCGCTCAGAATTAGATTAAAATTATCAAGCGTTGGGATTAATCTTTCTCTGTCATGGGCTAGCTCTTTTAACTGCTGGTTCCATTGCCTAACCTGGNCTCTGATAAAGACTAATCGATACTTATTTTTTTTAAAGATAGTAACCAGTCTATCAAGACTAAGACTATAATTTGACTGGTTTGCTAATATTAGCGTACTATTNTTTTCTAAACTCTGTATTACTTTGACTGCCTTTTCNGATTTATTNANANTAGNNACANTNTTATTCTTTTTTCCGAATAANCCCTTCTTTTTCTTTTGATTATGACCATTGTCAAAAACACCTAGACTTGGTCTCTTCTTAATTTTTATAGCCAGTTTCACTTGTTTTGATAAACCGGACTTGACCTTATTTAAACATTTATTGATTGTTTCCATTTCTTTGTCAAGATTTTGATATACCCTAAAGTCATTTTTTCTATAATAGATCAATTCATTTTTCATAAGCTTCTCAAGATGCTTATAATTGCTTTTCTCGATTTTAAGCCACTGCTTTGTGTTCATGATATTGGCATCAAGTGAATGAATATCTCTTAATACCCAAGAACTAGGAATTCGGCTCGAGCAGCTAAAAAACAAAAAAAGGGCTCCAACAACTATTGAAACCCTTATTTTTTTCTGGAAAATTATTGTCAAGATATCAATAGTCCATTTGAATCAAGCTCAACCAGTGCGTCATATCCTCCGATGGATTTTTCATCGATTATAATCTGTGGAACAGTACGCCCTCCAGTGATCNCAAAAAGATCATCTCTCGTCATACCTTTCTNCTCAATATCNATCTCTGTAAAAACTATTCCTCTATCACTAAGTAGNCTCTTTGCGCTTGCGCAAGGACCGCACCATGATGCCGAGTAAACTATAACCTTAGTATCTTCTTTCATCGTCTAAAGCCTCTATCGTTATTTCAGATATAACATTTTCTTTACAAGTTTTTCATTTTTATTGGAAACAACCAAGAAATATGTGCCAGAAGAAACTTGTTTTCCAATTGAATTATTACCATCCCAGAAGAAATTATAGTTACCGGAAACCATAACTCCACTATAAATATTAGATATACTACGTCCAAGCATATCTACAACAGAGATATTTATTTTGTCTGCACTATTTATTCTAANATTAAAATTTATTCTCGGGTTAAAAGGATTNGGATATAAATCTCTTATTGTAAATTGACCAGGAAAATTCTCAGTTTCAATCTCAAGAGGAGAAACATACGACTCAGGAGACTCTGTTGTAAACCTTATCACCCTGCCATTTGAAAGTGGGGCCGCGCCAGAAGCATAATTATTGTTAAAAATAATAGGTAACCCATCATTATTCTTTGGTGATTGTATTCCAACAGTAGAATAATTTTTTGTTACATCTACATCATCAATCTCAAGATACTGAAACTCTATAACATTGTCTCCAGATTCCGTAGAAATGGAGCTATTTTCATAGATTATTATTTCAAACGTTTCTTCTGTGAGNTCATCATAACCATTAAGCGCCCTTGACCATTCAATAACAAAACGACCATCAGCACTGTCATACCAAGTGTAAACCCTGATCCAGTCTTGCCCTACTACCTCGAGGTCATCCCAAAAAGGAGCCAACATGGCCTTAGGGCTCATAAAAGAGGGTATCGACATATTCCAGAAATAATCAATATCACACNGTACTAAAGAAACCCAGCCATTTGAACTAATTGTCATTTCACTATATAACTCTCCATGGTACTGAACTTGAAANGGAATATTTATGTTAACATGGTCATCATCATCCAATAAATATTCCACGCCTTGAGANCCACCATAGGATGGGTCTAACTCTATCCATTCAAAAGATGGTTTTTGTTCAAACCCACTGTCAAGATCATCATAGGCCCAGTAACCATACTCGCTGGGCGATGTAGGAACGTTTTCATTTTGAGGNTCGATCTGAAGCTCTATTTCCTGATGGAAAAAGACTGAATCTGATTGTGTTAGCTCTANTAAGAATGTAAGTGTACTGCCGTAAGANACAGCAGCTATATCAACACTATAATCTGTCTGATACTGCTCATTAGAAAAAGGATCAATATCAGCAATCAAATCCTGTTGACCATTATGAACTACCTGGACGCCGTCAGACAAACTTGACAATACAATCTTAGATCCACTGTAATTNGCAGCAGAATAGTTATTTATTTGGATCATAGGATTTATAGTCGTAGACGGAGATGCGTCATCGTTTGCAAATTTAATTTCCAGACTCATAGGCTCAATATTTAAACAAATATTAAAAAGCTCACTTCCATTTTGATCTGTCATTTGTGCGAGAGCATTGTGATTATAATTGCCATTACCAACAATAAATATATCATCTACTGCTACTAAAACAGAGTCCTGTCCAGCTATATCAGGCACTGAGACTGTTAGGCTTGATGGGTAGATGCCTTCATTAAAATTCAATGATGCTTCGTAAGCGCTGCTTATTGATGATGATGTATTTTTTATATTAAGCATAAGGCTCGTATAACTACCAAAAGAGGCGACACTATGGCCACCATTAGATAGCAGAGTNAGGCCCTTAAACTGAAGANTNTGGTTATTGTTTTCTTGTATGTCTACTGAATGATGCCCCTGTATAAAACCACCTTTATTAGCATAAACACTTAGCTCAGTGATATTATCGACCCGTATGTTATTAGCGTAGACACCATCTCCAGTNGTTATCCCTTTCGAAAGTAGCTGATTGCCATTCATAATCGCTATAACTGCACCTTCTACGGGTGTACCATTTGATGATACTACTCTAATATTAACGTATCCATCAGAGGAAGAAACATTGTTTGATGTAAAACTAAAAACATCCGGAGTGTCAAGATAAACCTGGAGGGAAGGATCCCCAAGAATATTATACACGTGGAAATAAAATTCTTGCGCCTCACCAGGCTCATTCTGATTAGGAAACTCCTTGATGAGTCCAGACTGTCCGGCCATTAGTGCTGGCCCTAGTTCAACAACTCCATGATTAATCATAGCATCGTACATAGAAGCATTGATAACGTTATTATATTTGGTGCTTGTATGCAAATCTGAGGGGCCAATAAATGCAACACCTCCTTTTGGATTCGTTGTCGTACCCCCTCTTAGCATAGCCTCAGAAAAACATGGGTCCACGTTATTCGCAAAATCATTTGAGTTACAAACGTAGCTCATAAAAACCGGGGTCAGCCAGCCATTATTTAATCCCGTGACGTCATCCGCATGGAACTCGGGATANTGCCAACCATTAGCATCTCCCCAGCCNCGGTAGTTCACAATACCCACTCCATTATCAATTATCTCAGTAATATAAGGAGCACCCTGCTGTATTGGAGGATAAAAAACGGTGTCAACACTATTGTATCCATANTCAATTAACTCATCTCTGAGCCAATAAGAGGTCCACTTTGGTGTGATNGGAATAGGTGGAGTATTTGCATAATTCCCAGCTACCACGAGCGCCCTGTCAAGCCAATCTTGATTGTAGGCCAAAGGTTCACGTACATAGGTAATCGTTTTCAGCATAATCACCGCTAGCTCATACGCAGAGTCAACAGATATACGCCCAATAAAAACGTCGGGTATAAAGTCATCACCAGANAGATGAGTATATTTCTGATCTGTTACATCATTCTCCGGACCATAGTAATAGGAAGGAATCTCGGCAAAACCATCTACGTCTCCGATAAGAAGCACATACTCAAGCATTGGATCATCATTATAGTATTGAGTAATATAATCCTGAACAANATTTACATCTAACTCTGAATCAGAAAGGGCAACAACACTGACATCAAAACCCTGTGTTTTCTTAAAATCTGCAAACACATCCACATAGCCCNGATTTACCAAACCTTGTCTCGATATAATCAGATAACTTCCTCTAACAGCAGATAACTGCTGTGGCAAGATATCATAGTTTGAGGCTATATGATGAGTAAAACTAATGGGAACACTTGAATGAAGTATTTGATCTTTTTTAAGACCTCTAAAACTTTTTTGACTGGGGAGCAATATNCCAATCAACAGAATAAAAAAGACTAATTTTTTAGTATAATGCATTTACGAACGACCTTCTGATTATTAGCTTCAACAGCAACAAATAACATACCCGAACTTACTAGGCCTTTGGTCAATTCTGTAAAATCTAAATCTAGAAAAAGATCACCCTTCTTTCGAATATCTATTGACCTAGACATTATCTGCTGCCCTAGTATGTTATATACCTTTACCTTAGCTGGTCCGCCCTGCCAGGAGGAAATCTCTAATTGAAATTTTCCAAAGGAAGGGTTNGGAAATATATTTTGAACTCCAAAAGTTATCTGGGGATGACTNTTTGATGATGCATTTCCAGTTGTCAAATAGTTATCACTAACAGCATGCATCTGAAGCTGATTGATTTCCCAACCACGATAGTTTACTGTTAAATCGGTTTTAAACCATAGCATGACCTTGACTAGACCAAAACCCGAATGGTTAATAGCGGTAGTATAATCGTTTTGAAATCTTCCCCATTTGTCCCCGCTCCATCCTGCTTTGTATAAAATTATGTCATTCGTATCTAAAATAGAGACCCCAACCGAATCGTGGTCCCACTCTGTTTCATATCGGTGATTGATAGAAATGATTAAACGATTCGATCCACTAAGATCATAGTAACCAGTCTCAATCCACTTAATACCCAATAGAGAATCATTATTTTCATAGAACAAACCTTGTTGCGAACGAAGTGTACCACTATCATCAAACCAGTTTCCATTTTGACTGTTCCAGTCCCAGTCATGGCTTAGTAAATAGCTTGACGAAGGATCGATAGGTATCATAAAACTGGTGTCCCTTTCTAGATAAATATTCTTCTCCCAAGGAGTCCCACCCATAGGATTAACAATAATTGTCCAATTACCTTCATGAAGTTCTTGAATATTATTAACACTATTTAGCGTCAAACTATCAGTATCAAAATCACTTATAAGAATACACCGAACCGTATCTGGNGCAGAACTATAATCAAGATCAAGCTGCAGAGAGTGTAACGGTGCAGGGTCTAGATAATAATCGTTTGTAGTTATGCCACTATTATTAGCAACAATGATATGATTCTGCGGGAGGTACCCTTTTTTTGAAANCTTCAAATGATACGTACCAGCATTGAGCATGCGTCTATATCGCCCAAATTCATTAGTTAAACGCGGTTTTAGCACGGATCCAGAGTGTTCCTCAATCTCTACNTGTGCGCCTTCAATAGGAAGCCCAGTAGACTGGTCATAAATAATACCAGTAGCCTGGCCAGCGTCTGTGTTGTAGCCGATAGCTCTATCTAGCAAATAAACCATTGCCGGTTTTGTCCTTAGTATAGTGTTCTCGATTAGAATACTATCGGGCTGCAGGTTAGATGTCCCACACTCAATCAGATATTGGATACTACCAGTCTCTCTGTAAAACCAGTCATGAAGCTTGCCATTTCTGGATCCACTAAAAACAGATAAATAGTTTCCCGTTCCATCCTCNGTCTCCATCAGATCAGTAAATGTGTCAGCGATTCCTTTCATCAGTTCAGAGTCCGGTGATGGCTTATTATCCTCCCACTTCCAAGAGGTGAATACCTTCTCGGAAAGCCGGCCTGATCTCGAGCTGTGCCAGACAACTGAAAAAACAAAATCATTTTCTAAGGCCAAGTCTCTTATGGCCACAGCCTCTTTCTCAGAAAAAGGCTCTGTACCCCTGTAATAGTCATAGTGCGAACCGTAGTCAGACTCATCAAAAACAAGAAACGTATCCCCAAAAGTCCAGTTGAAGGAAAAATTTCTATTTAGGTCTACGCCATCNACATCATTGCCAATAGATGGCTCATAGTCGAAAACACCATTCGGCACAGGACCAGATGCAGAAAAATCGGTTTTATTCTTTCTATAGGTTAGATCAANCTCATCATGGACCACAGCCAATCCTTCGGGATTTGCCGAGGGAATGATCCATATCTCAAGATATGATTTTAAAATATTCATATGGTTAAAGTCCTCGGGCCGTGGATCAAGAAGATTCATCATAAGATCTAATACTATCTCAATACCAAGTATCTCCTCTGCGTGAACCTGACCAATAAACAGAGCACGTGGTTCGTCCTCTTTTGTTTGAACATTGTCGGAAATTTTTACCGCAAGTATTGGAATATTTTCCTGATTTGAGTATCCTACTGTGTCAACCATAAACCAGTCTTGATATGACTCAATACTTGAAAGCGAGTCAACTAGATCAATAATCTCATCGTAGGTATGATATCTATCATCCAGTGTCTGCGCAGATGCCATCGCAAGCACAAATACTGTTATATATTTTGATAACGAGCACATAAATTTAACAACGATAAATAATTAAAGTATTACTTTAAATAAGTAATCTTACCTTTATCTATATATCCACCTAAATTAAAATGATAATAATAGACTCCGCTAGAAACTAATTGTCCAAAACGGTCCCTGCCATCCCAAAAAATGTTATGCCTACCAGGGGCGCTACTAAGAATAAGATCATCTGCGATCAGCCTACCGGTGACGTCAAATATTTGAAACTCTATCAAGCCAGGATTGGTCACAATAAAATCAAAACTAATTTTACCATTAAATGGGTTAGGATATGCCGACTCAACACGAAAGACAGTCGGCAATGAGGATGCTAGTCCTTTACCTCCTACGCTTAAAATATCTGACCTCCGGATGGTTTTGCCATAATAGTTTGCTAGATCCTCTTTCCCAGAGCTTCTTAGATCAATCCAGTGCAGCAAATAGTCTTCACCATTATACTGCGTGATCTGCGCTTTCTTCTGATCGTGATATTCAACAGATATAGGAATGCCATCTATGCCGGTTGTACGGCCTGATCCCACAATATATGCTGATCCATAAAGATCTACTCCATTAATAAGCAGCGGGTCGCTATTATAGTAGCCCCTACCATCCTCCCATATCAATATAAACTCTCTTTGCGCAACAGCCTTTACTAATGGCCTCTGCTGACTGGTTGTGTCTGATGAAAAATAAATATCTTCGGAAGAAACAATNCCTGAATTAATATCGATCTCTTTTCCAATAATATTATAATCTGTACCGTTTCGATAATCTTCCCATGATATAAACGCATATGAACCATCACCATCAATATCAAAAGAAATTGCCGACTGATCATTATCGGCAATACAGATTGGGATGCCAAAATTTTCCCACTGCGCTACTCCATCCCAGTTAATTTTCTGTGCATAAACATCGCTAAAATTACCGTCCTGGTTCCAGACTGCTAAAACTCCATCAGAATCNGATATCTTTTTCACACTGATATTATTTGCCTCAACAGATTGATTGCTAAGACTGTACCCGCCAGGTGGCCAGTCAATTGCCGTGTTACCATTTTGATCTATCTTGTTAAACTTCAATCTCGATGCTGGCCATATTTCTTCTACCCAGAATATCAAGTAGTGACCGTCCGGAGTTGATATGATCTCTTTTACATAGTCATCACCATTGGACTGAGCAGCAATCACTCCACCCGCATCGAGCAGAATATCACCATTGATATCTATTGCCTGAAAATAAATATCAAAACCATCNATAAATGATCTACTCTCTGACCAAAAACAGGCTACTCCATTTCCGCCCAAATCAACTAGGTAAGCATTCCTCTGGTCATTTTGCGGCGTTAGCGATACGCCAGTCTGGCTCCATAGATTTTCTAGACTAGAGCTCAGTCTATTTAATCGGATTTTTTTGGGTGTATCTGTTGCGTCAAACGTTGCAGTATATATCCCTGTTCCAGTGTTAATCATAAAGGGACTGGAAAGATCAATCTCTGTTGAAGAGTTATCAGAAAAAGAAATCTGGTTACCATTAAAATGAGATAGTGTACCTTCTGTTAGGCGGCTCCCATAAATCTTTTTCGTCTCTCTGTTATCCTCCCACATAAGAAGAACATTCTCACTAGCGCTAGTAAATGCATGGTTATACTTTACATCACCATCAAGCCCTTTCAGTGCCAAGGAACCATTCTCACCTAGCAATGGTGTTATTCCTTTAAAATAGTGAAACCTAAGGTCAATACTGCCGCTTCCTTGATCCGCAAAAATAACAAACACGCTGTCGCTTGATCCCTGAACAATATTTGGTGCAAACTGNTACCCATCACCTCCAGCAACAACTAGTGCCTCTTGACTTAATGGCTGCCCATTTTCATCAAAACTCTGAAAAAGAATATCAACATCTGGATAGACACCCTTTTCCCAAAATATATTAAACCCGCCTGTNTTGTT
This sequence comes from Fidelibacterota bacterium, assembly GCA_002713885.1. Lineage (GTDB taxonomy): Bacteria > Fidelibacterota > Marinisomatia > Marinisomatales > UBA1611 > TMED80. The sequence goes on along the minus strand of PAVC01000002.1, from coordinate 16,044 downwards.
TGCTGAAAATCTCCCACTGAAGTTTACTCCATCAGAAGGATCAACCTGTACACCATTTGACCAGAGTGCATCACCATTAGANTCTATCTTTTGCATAAAAATATCACCATCAACAGCATCAAACCGTAGATCTTTCCACTGGATAAACACCTCTCCTGAATTGCTTCTTTTTACCCTTGGCGCCGTCTGTATCGCATCAAAATCGGCCACAGACTTAGCATCTCCAAAAACAAGGCCAGTATGATCAACAAACTGATAAAGAATCCTAGCNTTTTCATCGCCCGACTTCCATGTAACAAATGATATTGTATTATTCACAAAAGTAGCTCTTGGCCTTGTCTCCAGGCCTGAGGTATTTGCAATTGGTATTCCATTCTCCTGAAAGACTGGTTGCATACTGGTATCTAATCTTTGCCCATATATATCAATATTCTCACCTAGTCTTGNATCCGACCAGCAAATAAATGCCTCATTATTCCCAGCATATTCAATGCTCTTTGCAAACTGTGCACCACCCTCAGAAACAATTGATACTCCGCTTCCCGGAGATACTATATTATGGTCTGCGCCCACATGTGTGCCATAGATATCATCATCTACACCTCCACGTTTATCTTGCCATGTTACGAAAACACCTCCAAGACTATCTGTACTCATATTGATTGATATCTGCTGCCCAATTTGTTGTGCAAGAGCAACACCATTAGAATCCATAAGTACGCGTCCACTATCATCCACATGCTGTATAAATATATCACCTGAATCATCAAACCTATAGTCAACCCATGCGATAAAAGCACCGCCAGATCCGTCTTCTATTGCAACCGGGTCTTCCTGCCNTCCNGGAAGATCAGTGATGACTGCACCAGATAAATCATCACCCCAAGCATAGTTACCATGTTTATCAACCTTTTGAGCAAAAATATTACGCATCCCATATCGAGTATCGGACCAGACAAAAATAGCCGAACCATCATTGCCTTGACACACTGTCCTGTACCACTCAATATGTACGCCTTGCCTGATTGGTGTAGCCATATTGACATCGGTTATATCAGCGTTAATAACTACAGCAAGAATAATAAACAGAAAAAATTGAAATTTCATTGAACTAAAGTCTCCGCATTATATTTTGTACTAAGAATTAATTGTTACGATCTTTAAACCGGATCTAGTACACGCAAGCAGTTTACCATTCCAAAACTNACTTCTATATACATATCCAATATCAAAAATTCCTCTTGGCTCTGGTTTTAAAGGATCAGAAATATCATACAGTGCTATACCTCTTGGTCCAATGCTCAGCGCCGCAATATCATCGTTTACTGATATATGATCAACGGTCAGATCTTCAGCAAAGTGAGTCACTGACCCTTGACCTGATTCAATATAATTGTTGCTCAAGAAATAAGCTCCAAAATCATCGCACGATACAAAAGCACCTATATCTGTCAGCTTTACCTGTTCCGCATTCCCCNCTAGGTCAAACCTTGAACTCAGNACCGGCTCGGCACCAAGTGTATCAAAATCATAGAACTCTACTCCAAGCTGATCTACTGCCATCACCACTTTAGAGACACCGTCACTGTCAACACCAAGTGGCTTTCCATCGGTCGCAACCTCACCACCAATTGAAGGCATCCAGTTAATAATTTCTATATTAAATACGATCGTAGTATCAGATCTATAAGTACCCCACTTTAGCCCATCATCATTATCTGCTACAAACATAGTAAACCTGTTTCCTGGAATATTAAACGATATAAAGTCTTTTGTTTTATCGCTCATGATCTCATTACGGTAAAGAAATTCATTATCATCACCAAAGTGGAATATTTTTACTTTTTTATTTGACTCCGCAACGAAAATCAAATCGTTTTCTTCGTCCCTCTGAACCAGAGCAATATCATCAAACTCTAAATAAGAACCATCCTGAGAATAACCTAAAAACCCATGCAAGCGCTCGCCTGAAATCAGGTCCCAGATTTGTACCCCAGACTGGCCCGCAGCAACGTATGCTAAATCATTACTCACAGATACATTTCTGCAGAAGCCATCCGTTGACAAAACCACTCCCTCTGAAACCGACCATATACTCTCTTCATTTGGATGCATACATCCAATAAAAAAGATAATAATAGGAATAAATATAACTTTTTTAATAATTATCATAGGTGAACGCCCACTTAATTTTACACCATAACTGCATCTGTTTAAAACTNTTTAGATCCTTAACCCAGTCATAGGATGATTCTGTGTCTCTTTTTCTAAAACGAGAGCTAATAGTAATCTCAAGCCTGTCACTGATTTTCTTATTTAGCCAAAGGTCTATCTTTAAATCTTTGTGATTTCTTCCAGAATGCAACGCATCATCCAAAGCCTCTGCATCATATACCCTAATTTCCTGCCTAAATGAGATTCCAGCCTGATTAAAATAAGATAATGATCTATCCATTTTTATAGGCAGATACCACTCTATCGCATCGTATGATCGGTCAAAATTACTGGATACAGCTGTTTTATTATATGTAACATTCTCGGCACTGACTCTATCGAGTTGTAAAGAAACAGTTCCAAACTTCTTTATTCTTTTATTTAATCTTAACCTTGCATAGTAAACATCAAGATCAAACTCGGTAAAAGTGTTATCATAATATCGCTGCAAATATCCAGCCCCAATACTATACCAGATTCTATTTCTTATTGGCATAGTCAGGGCAACTATCTGGTCCCTATCGGAAAAATAGCAAGGCCTGAGACTATTTGTAGATACATCTCTATTAGTATAATGCCTCAGATAATAACTATTTAAGTGTCTCAATGAATATTTTAGGTTTCTATAAGACCCCCACTTATAGACCGTAGAAAAGTTTCCAGACCAATAACTTTTATTAGGATTATGGGCGTAGCTAGAAAGATTAAAAGACGAGGACAGACTTAATTCTTTCTTATCTATTTCAAATATAGTTTTCTGCAGACGAGTATTTATTTTATTTATATAACTGTCAAACGTATTTGCACCACCCATCACATNTTTATTTTCNGCAACATTTTCTATTTCTTTTAGCGAAAACCTCATNACATTGCTATCATAACCACTGTGATAGCTTATATGTAGATTTAGCGGTGTAGTGGCCATAAGCGATCCCACTAATAAAAAAGAAACTGTAATTGAANAATGTTGCATCANTATAACATAAAACGTGTAAGGACGGTCTTTCCCTTATCAGAAACTTCAACAGAATAAGTGTGTTTACCGCTAGGAACCTTAAACTCACAAGAACGCCATTTCCCTGGGACTCTATCTAGACGGGTTGGAATTTTGGATGAAGAGGAACGCTCGGTATTAAAAAAATACGTTCCCACAACCTTTTTCCCGGATTTAATATGGATTCGATATGACTCTTCGCTCCCCATTCTATCTGTAAACTCTAGCCTGCTAATTATTCTCATTGTTTTCAGGCCTGTTGCCTCAATCTGAAGAGGAATATCCTTGGTGCACTCAAAGTAATTGATTTGTTTACCGCTAACATCTATCGTTACCCCATCTTTGTGAACCATCGGAGTTAGCACCTCCTGATCCTTACCAACAGATTCAAACTCTTTTGAAAGAAGCCTTAAAAGGACTGGATATTTCAACTCTTCTCTAACTAGCACCTCAATATCGTGGTTTCCTTTCGGAAGATTAATAAAATAGTTTCCTGAATAAGTATAGCGGTGTTTTGGGTGCTGTATTGAGCGTATTGAAGACTGCACCTTATACCGATGATTAACCTTAATAGTGTCTTTTCCGTTTAAAACAATAACATAGCTAAAACTGTGGCTCTTTTTCTTCCCGCGAAGCACGGGATACCTGCTAATAAACTCTGCCCTTGTTGGACCGCTTACATTATAAATAAGACCGGCCTCTTTTATCGGGTAATAGACTCTTCTCTTAGAGTTTATTACCAGAATCTCTTTTTGATCTCGGTCTCTTACAGGCCGTAATAATTTTCCATATAGATATATATCAGAAATAGAAAATAAAATGACCGCAAAGATTTTATAATAAACTATCCGGCTCATGGTCTATTAGATGTTCCTTAATTTTTTGTTTACTATGATACCCCACTGCAAATACTAGTCCGCAAACTATTATCAGGCAGACTGTGGCAACAAAAATATTATACCTTTTTACAGCATATAATCCCCCAGAACCTATTTGGGGAATTGGAATAGGCGCAAAAGGCATGCCAAGCTGTTCGGTTAAAGATCTAATATTTAAGATGTGTAATATAGGAACATTCTTTTTTGAAAACTTCGACAATGCTCCTTCAATCCCTCCTTCTTTTATTGAAATATTTATTACATCAGCTCTTTTAACAATACCCGCTGGCAATAACTTAGAGTTAAAGCTTGTCCCTAAACTTGCTACTCCACCACCTATATTTATCATCGCACTATAGTCTTCTATATTATTATACCTTGCGAACAGATTCATACGCTCTTTAATATTTTCCGCAAGCTTTGTTTTTTTAATAATCGGAAGTCCATGTTTCGATATATTATTTACAATAATCTCCCTCCCAGAAGGACTAAGTAATCTACCCATATCATTCCGACCGCCAATGGAAGCGGCAATACTCCTACTTTTGATAAAGCCTTTTTTATACAATATCNCCTCCATATCTAGCCAGGTAAAGTCAACATNGTTCGCACCCCACTGCGATGCTCCTACNGAGGTAATCATAATAGGCACCAGACCAATTGCCTTTGCAGCAGTCAGCACCGCAATATTTGCACCGGGCATAGATCCCGTTAAAAGTATTGCAATAGTATCACCTTTTTGTAAACTCATTTCAAGCATTAGCTCAACCATACCAGCAGAAAAATTTGGGTCTAAGGTTGTCAGCTTCGCATCAAGATCACCCTCATCGGTTGTTATCAGGCTAAATGGTCTTCCAACTAGNCCAGTTTCATTAGGGTCATTCTCATCATCAATAAATACACTAGATTGCATTCTGTTATTTTTTAGTACCAACATTGACTCTTGCATTAGGCTAGCAGCTTTTATCTTTAGATCATATGATGGTGATATATCAATAGTCGTACTATTGATAGATACTATAAAACTGAACACTCCAATAACGGATAAAATAACAAGCGTAGACGTCTTCTGTATAGCAGGTATAAATGGCTGTTTTTTATAATTATTCAATTATAGTTCCCCCGAATAATATAATTACCAATAGCTTAACTATAACCGCTGTAAGTAAGACTACTGACACTGTCCTGACCACACCCTGTCGATCCATCCAGTTTGCAATCAGGCCTGGAATTATATTCCCAATAACCGCTACACTTTTTATGCTCTCGGTGTCTACATATATTGTNCTTGATAAATATCCAAAGAAAAATCCAAGAATGAGTGCCAGCACTATTCTTCTTTTTCCATATAAAAACATGACCCTGCTTAATCCTTTTATAATCAGCCAGACCAATATCGCAACCAAGAAAGTNGAAACAACCTGAACAGGNTGATCTAAGAAAAGAGAAATATATCCTGGGACGATTATTCCGCCAGCTGTGACACCAAGAGCCTCTGAAAGAACTAAGCTTAGTATAATTCCCAGNCCTATGCTTATCTCAATCATTATCTCTACTCTCTGACAGTTTCTGTAATATTTCTTGGCCGGTTCCTACCTGGTTTCCTATTGCAAACACTAGAACATCATCAGGCAAACTCAGGATAGATTCAGAAACATTATCAATTGATTCATTTAGAGAAAAGATAATAACCTCAGTGTCTGGCGAATGATGCAATAACCTTCTGACCTTTGTATCTATCTTGTCTCCTCTAATAATAAAATACTCTGGCTTGATCTCTTCAAAAGTAAGCTCCAACATTTGCTTTGTCCTGAGAGGCCTATCATCGCGAGAGTTAAAAAAAACCGCAGTGCCGCTATTTGTCGGGTATCGGTCAATTACAAACTTCCAAATCTGTAAGGTTGATACAGGATCATTTGCGGCCATTCCATTGACAAACTGTAGAGATCCTTTTTTGCCTAACAGCTTCCACACAACCAAAGCACCAAGATCTGGTTGTACACTATGCATACCGCTCAGTGCAATATCTCTTTCTACACCCATTTTAGAACAAACATCTAGNGCAATTGCTATATTCTGAGGNTGCTCAATNTAAGCAAATTTATTTAAATCATTTTCAGACACAGAGGATTCATCTGAGAAAAATATCTCTGATTGATTATGTTTNGCAATAGATTGTAATATGTCTTTATGCTTATCCTCAGCAGTTACTAGTGTTCCACCAACTGGTATTGAGTTACACAAAGATTTTACTACATCAATCTCAGTTGGTCCCATTTCATCTAAATGATCCGGACGAGCGTTTGTGATCACCCCAATATGNGACTTAACCATTTGATGTTCAGAAATCCATTGATACTGTGGTTGCACNGCCATACACTCTATTACAACGGCATCAGGCTCTTCACTAGAGAAGTATTTAAGCAGTCTTACCTGTTCTCCGATCGATGGTCTACGCAATCTGTGTATAATCCTGTCTATTCCTTTAGAATCAATAACCCTAGGAGCAGTACCTGTTGTTTTAGCGAAAGTACGTTTACCGCCTGCTCTTAGACCAGCCGCGATTAGCCTGGTAACGCTAGACTTTCCCCTTGTACCGTTGACATGGATACGAATCGGAATACTCGATAGAACAAGTTGATGATATCGAAATTCTAGTAGACCAGANGCTATTAAAANTAGAGCAAGTGCCCCAAGAATNATTAAGGGCGAGAATAACATAATATAACNAGCTTCTTCAGGTTATCAGTTGTAACCCATTACCATCTGAATAAGCCTTACCATATCCAATATATTCACCATTCCATCGGAATTAATATCAGCCAAAAATGGATTAAAATGGTTCTGGTCTGCAACTATATGGTCTATTAAGATTAGGAGATCATTAACATCAACCATTCCATCTGTATTTAGATCACCATCAAGACGCATCTCGCTGCCACGAGTAGTAATGAGAATAGCCGTTTCATCAGAAAGTTGCATCGCAGCATCTGCATATGTGTTATTAAAAGTATANTGNAAACCTTGGGTCATAGTATGGTCTTCAATTCCTACAGTACAATAGTTTCCATGGATCTGACTCCAGCTGTAGCTTCCAGTAGTGTTGTTAGTAAAATCCATGTACTGAATCAACATCTCACCGTCATTTGTTGGGGTCATATAATAGTTTGGATCTCTTAAAATAATCTGAAACGTTTCAGTTGAATTATTTTGATATGTCCTGACTCTTGACCACTGAANAATAAAAACTTTATCATTGCTGTCATACCAGGTATAGACACGGCCTGAGTTTGTCAGTTTTAAATCATCCCAGAATACCGCAACCATTTTCCCAGGTCCGCCTGCTCCAGGAAGAGGATAATTCCTAAAAGAACTCATGTCNGTATCACCAAATGCGATCCACCCATTGGAGCAAATACTGACCTTATCGTAAACCTGACCATAAAACCTGAAATCAAACGGCAGGTCAACCGTTTCCACATCATCATCATTGTCTCCGTTATCATCGAGAGAACTTAGGTAGGTGCCGCTCCCNCCATAACGAGAATCTATCTCAACCCAATTGTATACNGGAGCGAGCAAGTAGTCTATGTCTCCNCTATCATAGATATANTANCCATGAGAATCNGGACCAGTTGGATCCATCACCGTAGGAATACCAATCTGTATAGGNATTACTGATGAGTTTGTATACCCATCNTCTGTATTTACAGATAAAATTAAATGAGCTACAGTTCCAGGTATCACATCCTCCACCGCACTTATGATAAACGAATTACCATTTCCTGAGCTAGAACTAAATCCACCTGGGTAAACAGATGACCAGGTTCCAGTATTATCTAATATTTCAATCGCTGTAGAAGCAGATGTGATCTGACCACTGATATCTAATGCAGAGGTAGAGCCACTATTATGAAGTTCTATATGAACCGTAGACGTTTGACCACTTGTCAATACATCTTGGCCGCTTCCCGCAACATCCACCCCATAGGCATAAAGATTTTTCCCTGCAACAATNAGCCCAACATAGCCTACTGAACTATACCCACTTTCATTCGACAGATTCAAAANTAGTTTAACCTCAGNCCCATGATGGACATCATCATTAACACTAAAAGTAAACGGAGAAGAAGCATTGTTAATAATATCACCAGAACCCAGGTCTCCATAAGAAAAGCTATCATTAATAATACTTACATTAGAATTTTCAGAAGTTAAGGTCCCAACAATGCCGGTTGCACCTTCACTACCATAATTTGAAACCGCAATAACAAGGTCGATAACCTCACCAGCATTAATAACTCCATCACCATTACCACTAGAAGTTCCAGAGCCATTATCGTTAATGGTAATATAGTCCGAGTATACATTCACACTTGGTCCTGGATCATAGACCTGAAATGAACTTTTGTAAGGATAGTGATTCTTTTTTGTCGCTGTAACAAGTATTTCACCTACCTCCGTAGTGGGCACAGCAATCCGAACAAAACCATTATTATCACTGTATCTAGACTCAAGAACATCACCCTCTTTATATATTGTAACCCATGCCTCTTCTACTGGACTACCTCCGCTGTTTGTTAGGCTGATGTCAATAAAGTTNGTTCCTTTTGTCACAGAGTATACGTGGGTAACNTTCAGCATCTCCGGATANGCAGTCCACATCTGCAAAGAAGCATCACCCATTAGATTATTCCAGTGTGTAAAAGTAGATACATAATTATTTGGATTTGTAGGATACGCTCTGGACAACCATAACTTTCCGGCCATAAGTGCACCGCCGACAGAATTTATATTTTCCACTAGCGCTCCATAGTAAAAACCCATGTCAACCATATTATTAAACATCGTATGAGTGCCCAGCGTGGCCGTACCAATACAGGCGACAGCTCCTTTAGGATTAGATGCTGTGCCAGCGCGTAGGAATGCCTCTGATAAACACTCATCACTTCCAAATGAGCCAGTACCGCATGTGATCACGGTCGCAATGGGCAACATAAAACCATTATTTGTTGAATTCACATTACTGCTGTTAAATCCACTGACACCATAGTAGCCTCTGTAGTTAAAAAATCCTAACCCGTCGCTTAGATTATTGGTCATCTGACTCGGAAATGAACCCCCATAGACAGTTCTTATATCATTATATCCATAAAGCTGCAATACTTCCTTAATATTATCATTCGTGATCACGCAAGAGATACCTGAGGTTGACGGATCTCCAACAAGGCAAGCTCTCTGGAACCAGTTCTCTCCCATATAAGGACTAGACTCATAGTTCAGCGTCTTACTTATAATAGTCTGCAGATGGCTCTGACTGTCAAAGGATAGCCTTCCGAGAAACACTTCAGGAAGTAAATCATTTCCCACAAGCGTACTGTAAGGGTGGTCGCCCTCGCCATTGTATCCGCTCCAGTTTTCAAAGTGAGTCGGGATGTCATAGCTNCCTTCTGCATCAGCAATAATTGTTACATACTCTGGNGGNTTTTCCCANGCCTGATANGCTGTCTCAATATANTTTTTTAGGTCATTTGAATTATTCACAATGCTTGAGCTTGAGATATAGTTAACCTCATAACCAACACGCCGTTTCCAGTCCATTAAAACATTAACCGTACCCAAAAGGTTACCAATATTACTAGGCAGTACATACAAAATTGATGGCCTCTGGAACGGGATATCATCTCTGTCTAAAGAAGCATAGTTAGCGACCAAAGATTCATATAGCGGCTCAAAGGCTCTAGATCTTGTTGCAGGCCGGAATGAAGTATTATTCGATTCACCGGTTTCNACAAGCTCAATCTCGATCTCTGTAAACTCTTCTAGGCGCTTTTGCTGAGGATAATAACGAAACGGAGACACCGTAAGGTTTACAATAGTAAGCTCACGCATGACCATGGGCTCCGTTATGCTTGCAATGCTCTCAGGGTAAAACCCTTCACTATTATATACCTCTCCCTTACTAAAGGAAATTTCAGCATCATTTTCCCATGAATTTTTAGGTAATATTTCAATATCATCTATAAACTGAGACGAAACAATATTTACGTTAACCGAATATGTTTTTGTAGGATCAATCGCGATAAAAGTACTGCTAGAAGGAAGATCGGGCTGACCCGGATCAGAAACTTGACTAGCATTTAAGAGTGTGGGTCTTTTGTAGGTATTACCATCTGCATCAATAACAGATTGAAAACTGTATTCTGGAGTTAGATATCTAACAGATCCATTNCCATTTTCTTTTAAAGAATATGTAAAACCAGATTCTTCATTGACTGGAATATCTGCAACTGCTGTCAGCAGACTGCAAAAATAAAATATTGATACTATTAGTATGCGAAACATATAAAAATCTCTCTAATATACTATTAGATAATGAAACAAAGAGGGAAAATAAACACTTCCGACGAAGGTTCCAAGACCTGCGATAGCCAAATATGGTGCAAACGGAAGTGCCCTATCTCTCTCAAATCCATTAATAGCTGATAGAACAAGCCACACGACTAAGCTTAATAAAGATGCGCCGAATAATGTAAGTGCCATTCTCACTGGACCAAGCCAGATGCCTAAAACGAAACCAAGCTGAATATCACCATATCCCATGCCCTGCCTTTTTGTGATCAAATATGTAAGCCCAATCAGCGTCAGTGGGATAATCGATCCAACGACTACTCCGTAAACAGCGCTTTTTATGCTGGTTAGTTCGAATAAAACTCCAAAGATTGCTACAATAGCACTAACGATAATGAACAGTAATGGTATCTGATACGTATTAAAATCAATCCAGCTTATCGCGAACAGAATGCCAGCAATAAGAGCAAAAATTGTTCCATCCATTGGCTGCAGAGATAGAGATGCCCATAGCCAGGATCCAACACAAAANAATTCCATTTTGAAATCACCCTGCCCGATTTGAAAGCCATCTACATTAAGCCAGTTCACGGTTGACTTAAGCAGTCTTCCGTATAAGATGCCGAGCAGCAAGATTGACATTGTAATAATAATATCCATTATAAACCAGACTGTAATGCGGATCCAAGGTGGAATACGGGCAAATACGTGAGGACAACCATCAGAGCAATAACAGCGCCAACNAACAAGATTAAAAGAGGCTCAATCAGAGTCGTCATACGATCAACCAGCGCATTAACCTGTTTATGATAATAATCAGCAGCCCTATCTAGCAAGTCATCTATCTCTCCAGTCTCCTCACCGGTAGAGGCAAGCTGTAGAAGAATAGACGGAAAAATCTCTGTCCGCCTTAGTGCTGTAGATATATTGTAACCATCTCTAATATAGTTAGAAGCGTCCGCAACTGCTTTTTCATAAACTCTATTACCAACAACTTTTTTTAATAGTCCCATTGCCTCAAGCACAGGGACACCTGCACCGATTAAAATACCAAATGTCTTACAAAATTTATTTAAGATAGATTGGTCCAAAAGGTTACCAAAAACAGGAATCTTCAGTTTTATCGTGTCAATGGCAAATCCCCCTCTTTGCGTTTTCGAGATTAAAAACACAATCAAAGACACTAATATAAAATTAAAGAACATAAAACCTAAATTTTCTGCTACCCACGCACTGGCGTCCATCATCTTCTTCGTTGCCCCTGGAAGTGAGGCACCTAGCTGAGAATATACATCAGAAAATTTCGGAATGATCCAGACAAGCATTGCCAGTACCATACAGCCAAGAAAAATCACCATAAAAATAGGGTACGTCATCGCACCCTTTACCTTCCTCCTGGTATCATCTAAATTTTCCAGGTAAGATGCGAGCTGATCAAGTATCTCATTCAGGTTNCCACTAACTTCTCCNGCTTGGGTCATGGCAACAAAAAGATTATTAAAAACGCCCGGGTGTCTGGCTAAAGACTCTGACAGGTTTAACCCCTTCCGNATACTAGACCCAACCTCGGTCAGTATTTTTTTAAACTTTTTATGCTTTTCCTCAACCGCTAGAGCTTGTATCGCTCTCTCGAGAGTAAGCCCTGCGCTAAACATAGTCGCGAGCTGCCTCGTAAAAAATACAATATTTGCCAGTGGAACTCTATTTTTGATTCTCTCAAACGTGAGATTGATCTCATCTAAGAAAGGCCCCAGAAAATCAAAGGTTGTGTCAACCTCTTTTAGGGTAATGACTATCTGACCGTTCGTAGTAAGTTTTTGTAGAGCAAGGTCCATNGACTCAGCGCGAATATCTCCCTCATTTCTGCTNCCTTCGTCATTNTTTACTAGATAGTGAAATACGGCCACTATAAATCCTCCACGGTTGACCTTAGCACCTCTTCTACACTAGTCGTACCATCCAAAACACGCTCGTTACCAGCATCACGGAGTGTTACCATACCATTCTTGATCGCTGCCTGCCGAATCTCATCCTCATTTGCGTTGTCGAAAACGAGCTTTCTTAATTCTCTGGCCATCGGTATCATCTCAAAAATAGCTGTCCTGCCTCTGTATCCTGTGTTTCTACAATCCGCACATCCTTTTCTCTTGAACAGTTTCTTCTTTACAACTTTTTTCGTTAGACCAATCAGAGCAATCTCTTCTACAGTAGGTGTATACTCTTCTTTGCACTTTTCGCATAACTTCCTGACTAACCTCTGCGCCATTACCAGGTTTAAACAAGAGCCAACTAAAAACGGGGCGATACCAATATCAAGTAAGCGAGTTAGTGTCCCTGGCGCATCATTAGCGTGAACCGTAGTAAAGACTAGGTGTCCAGTAAGTGAAAATTTTACGGCAATATCCGCTGTCTCTGCGTCTCTTATTTCTCCGATAAGAAGTACATCAGGATCCTGACGAAGAATCGAACGAAGGGTTGATTCAAACGTGAGACCGATATCATCAAAAACCTGAACCTGACTTATACCATCCAACTGATATTCTACAGGGTCTTCAACCGTAGTAATNTTGGTTCTCTCATCTTTGATCTGTTTTAGAGCCGCATATAATGAGGTTGACTTACCTGAACCTGTTGGACCNGANACNACGACCATACCATAGGGCTGGCTGATCACTTTTTTAAAAACGCCGAGATTTTTTTTCGGAAAGCCTAGGGTTGTAAGGTTAAAATCAAACCCGCTCTTATCAAGCAGCCTCATAACTATTTTTTCACCATAGACAGTAGGCAATATCGATACACGAACGTCTATATCCTTTGCAGCTGTTTTAATGGAAAACCTACCGTCCTGAGGCAGCCTTTTTTCAGCAATATTCAGCTTTGACAATATTTTAATTCTCGTCACTAGCCCGCTTAAAGAAGTCGACGGAGGGGTCATAATAATTTGCAAGACGCCGTCAATACGAATCCTCACGTTAACCTTCTTCTCTTGCGGTTCGACATGGATATCGGTCGCTCTTTCTTTTATCGCCTCCTGAAGTATCAGGTTTACAAGTTTGACGATCGGCGCGTCTTCCTCACTCGCATTCTCGGGAGAAAGGTCCACCTCCTCGGAGGAATCCTCATCACCAGANATCACTGTTATTCCTTGTATAGCCTCTTCTACCTGACCGGCTTTGGTTATCTCACCATATAACTGATCCATCGCCTTNTTTAAAAGCTCTGAGCCAACAACAACAATATCTGTGTCTAATCCTGTGAGACGTTTTACTGAGTCTATCGTTGCAATATCTTCNGGGTCTTCCATCNCTATCGTAACAGCCTTATCAGATTTTTTTACAGCAAGCACTGAATTTGTTCTCGCAAAATCTTCTGGTATAAGCCTNACAGCATCCTGGTCAGCCTCTAAAAGCAGAAAATTATCTGCCTTAGGGTATCCCATCTGTATGGAGAATGCAGTAATAAAATCATCTTCATCAATAACCCCCATTGAAATCAAAACCTGTCCAATTTTTTCATTGGACTTTTTCTGTTCTGCTAGAGCGCTATTAAGCTTGCTCTCATCAATCTTTCCAGCATGAACTAGGATCTCTCCTATTTTCTGGAACTGCGGATTAAACTCACTAGCCATTAGGGACACCCAATAGTGGTCTGAGTACGTACCAGTTGTATGTCAAGGGGATCACTTGTTGTGATCTGAGGAATTAAAAGCGTAGATGATATTGTTGCTGTAAAATCTTCAAATGTGCAGATACCAGTCTCTTCATCNGTAGCCTGCCAGATACATAATTCTCTAAGAAATACTGCCTTAATCCTGGCATAACCGTCTTCGTCCGTTAGTACAATCGGCTCACAATTTATCATGCTGTAGCCGTCCCACTTACCATTTCTCTCACCCTCATCATGGGTACCGTCCTCTCCATCCACACCAAAATCAACAAAAGGCTCGCAAGACTCTGTAACATCAGGAAGTCCATCACCATCGGTGTCAAAGGAATCATGCTTATTATTTCCCTCTCCAATATCATTAGTACCTGCTTGCCTATCTACACCATAATCTCTCCAGGTGAAACAATTATTATNCAATTCTCCAAAATCATTTGTNCCNGCGATACTATCCATACCTACATTTTCATAATCCTCATAGTATACCTCTCTCCATTCCGACACTCCAGTACCNACNAATGAGATNGGTGCATCNACNACAGGATTNCCATAAAAATCNATCAANATTGCTGTGATANTAATTNCTACAAATTCNGTANNANNTANTGGAAGNGAAAAATCGTGATAGGTNGCATTCGCTGTAAGCANAAGCTGCCCCGGAAGAAAAAACATGGCCGCGTCCCCGACACCTTCATTGATTAATGCAGACACAGAGTCGGCCTCAGTGCCTTCGTCCGGTCCATCGGATCCAAATGTGGTAGCCCTAACGCGTCCGAAGTCACCTATCGCATCGGTAGAATAGACTATGGTGCTATAGGCCACTCCAGAGTTTACATCACCATCTAAATTTTCGTTCGCTGTAAAACTTATTCCTTCTACAAACGCATCGATAAGTGTGTCCGGAGGAATCGGGTCAATAGACCAGTAAACATAGGTCGAGTCCTCAACCGGGTTGTACCACCTGTCATATACGATTGCAGCACACTGGGTCTTATAAAAACCACCACCGATTGGCTCGGTCGAGTTTGGATCATACTCTGGCTCAATATGATAAGGAGCACCAGACGCAATAATAACAGGCACAGCGTTTGCATTAATCTCATACTCTCCATCCTGGTCGCAGTCAACGCCGACCTCTATCCTCACGGGTCCAGGAGCTGTTCCACTGTTTACAGATACGGTTGCTATCCCGTTTACGGTGTAGACGCTGGTATCGGTCACCCCAGACTCCTCAAGATAGGTTCCCTCAATCACTGGGTTTAATACAAACCTAACAAGTCTAGGCTCAGCAATAAGATTATCATTATCGTCATAAAGCTTTGCCTTGATCGATGTTGACTCAATCCCACCACCATCTCTAACAACAATGTGGTCCGGGACTGAAGAAGGTATCTCAACGTAGGTACACTCTTGCACCAGTCCAACCTCAGAAACAATTGAAATAGTAGAAGTGTCTGATACAGTGGCATTGATTGACGGATGGTTAAAAATAGCCCGGACGGATGCTATACCAATGTTTTCCTCTTCTCCATTATCATGAAAACTAAAACTAATTTCACCGTTATTGTCTGTGGTGTCAGAGTCAACAACATTATCATCGATCTTGATATAACCCTTATCGCCAGCATCAATCTGGACGATAACATTTCTCACTGGGGTTCCACTCTTGTTTAATAATCTGCATGTAATATTTGATGGTGTGTCTGTAGCCAGAATAATCTCTTCCGGGCTTGGATCAGTCATGCTAAAAGAATAAGGCCACACATCGTCCTTAGAACCATAGACATCAAACCGGGTAGAGGTCTCAAGATTTTCACTGTAATACGCGGTTACCTCTACGTTTTCATAAAGTGGTGTCGTAGGATTGTCGACCGCACCTGAACCACTGCTTGCTGAATAGGTTACAACAACTATCCCATCAGAGTTTGTGGATGTAGAATTAAC
>PAVC01000001.1 GCA_002713885.1 Fidelibacterota bacterium | reverse complement strand
ACTCATAATACAGACCGTACTATGCATGACTCCAAAGCTCAACCAGACCACAGCAGTGATGGGCTTGTCGCCCATGAACTAGCGCACCAGTGGTATGGTAATATGATAACCACTCGAAACTGGTCACATATATGGCTTAATGAGGGGTTTGCAACATTTTTCTCGCGTTTATACCTAACAAAGGATAGAGGTAAAGATGAAGGTGACTATATAAGACTTGGAGAGATTCGGGGCTATCATAAGGCCGATAGTACAAAAAGAAGACCGACAGTTGACTTTAACTATAGTGAACCTTTTGAGCTATTTAGCAGCCACGTATATGCAAAAGGAAGTTTAATATTAAATATGCTCAAAGATATACTTGGAGAACAAGGGTTCTGGAGATCAATCCGTCATTACACAAACCAAAATAAAATGAAAAATGTTGAGACGATGGATCTAAAGAAATCGATAGAAGTAACAACAGGCCAAAACCTTGATTGGTTTTTTAGGCAGTGGGTTTATGAGCCAGGTTTTCCTGAGTATAAGGTTTCTTGGACTCACAATCATAGGACAAAAAAACTAATGATTCATGTTAAGCAAACCCAAGATTTAAAAACTACAAATCTTTTTAAGATGCCTATCTCCATATTAATCGATAACGGTGAGATTGAAGAACATATTATATGGGTTGAGGATAAAGAAACTGTTTTTGATCTTCCCTGCGGCAATAGACCAAAAATGGTGGTCTTTAACTCTGGTATGAAAGTACCATGTAAACTAAAAATGGAGAAATCCGTAGCGGATTTAAAATATCAATTAATTAACTCACCCAGTTCTCTTGACAGGATATGGGCTGCGCATGAACTTGCCAAGAAGAAAGGCAGAAAAATAGTCGAGTATATACTAATGGATGCTGCCAAGAGCGACCCTTTTTGGGGCGTTAGAAAAGAGGCATGTACTGCCTTTGGAAAGCTCAAACCAAAGATTAGACCTTCCGATTTTATTTGGCTGGAGAATGAGAAAGATAATAGGGTGAAAAGGGCGTTTATTAATATCTTAAAATACAGTGTGGGCGATCCTGAAGTCAGTGGTTTTTTGCAGAATATCATCAGATCAGATACAAGTTACTATGCTATCGCAGATGCATTCAGGGTACTATCTACAATCGATTCATCCAGCGCAAAAAAATACGTTGAGGGGCTATTAAACACTGAGTCACATAATGATGTAATTAGGAAATCAGCACTTTTTTATTTTCGGAAAGTAAGAAGCAGGTATAACTATAATCGCTTGAAAGAGCTTGCACAGTATGGTGTGTTTAGCTGGCAATCTAGGCCAACAGTATTCACTGAGCTTGGAAAATATCAAAAGTATAGAACTAATACACTAGATTTTATGTTACCTTTTATTCAAGACAATGATCGTTTTGTACGTATGGCCGTTATTGGCCAAATAGGTCTACATGGTTCAACATCACAATTTGGTTTGCTTGATAGCGTTGTAGGTTTAGATCCAGTCTTATCTATTAATGTTCGCAGGGCAAAAGAAAAGATAGTACGTAGGTATAATAAAAAGATTAAAAAATCTAATAAGAATTCTATAGAGCAATTGAATAAAAAAATAAATGAAATAAAAAGTATTATAGACAACTGATGGGCGTTTATTCAGTCTGGCTCATGCTCGAGAAAGATAGTCGATCTAGTTATCGGGATCTTATAATAAAATTATCCAAAAAATTAAAAACGCCATCATTTGATCCTCATTGTACACTCTATGGTAGACTAGATTTGAATATAGATCAGATTAGGCCTACAGTTATTGAACTTGTAAAAACAAACAAACAATTTTCTACAAACGTTAAGAGGCTTAAAACTGGAAAAACAAAATGGAAGTCTTTATATCTAGCATTAGATAATAACGAGGATCTTGAGTATTTGTATAATGAGTGTAAAAACAAATTTGGTTCTTTAAGAAAATATGCTTTTGATCCACACCTTAGTATAGCCTATGGAATTTTTGATCCAGAGTCAATTCACTATGCAACAAAAAATATTATCATACCTGAGTATTTAGCTTTTTCAGCTATTGCTATAGTAAAAACAGGAGAAAATATTGTAGATTGGGAGATTGTTTTTCAAAGACAATTTGAAAACGGTTAAATNAATACAAAGTTAGATTGTCAATGTTAGATTTTGATTGCAATAACACATTATGTTTGGTTAGGTTCGAATTCTGAAATATAAAAGTAAGTATAAGGAGTATATATATGAGTTTTAGGTCTTTTTTATTATCTGTCTTAATCGTTATGATGGGAATAGGCTGCACTGTATCCAATGGTAAAGAAGCAAGCATTGCGCTTCCTACTATGATGTGTGGCATGTGTGAAACAAATATTAAAAACGCTGTCTCTGATATTGATGGTGTGATGAAGTTAGATGTTGATCTAGAAAAAAAATCTGGGNAGGTTGTTTTTGATATTAAAAAAATCAGCCTAGCGCAGATTGAAGNAAAAATCGCTGGCGCAGGTTATAAGGCGAATAATACTTCAGCAGAAAAGTCAGCATACGATAATCTACCTCGCTGTTGTAAGGTTGATGGATAAAAAAATCTTCTTTTAAATAATGTTTGGTAGTTATACCAATATTTTTCAAATTCCGNTGTAATCCGAAGTTACAACCCATTATGATTAGACAATTAATTCGGCTACTGCTATGTATNATNTTAGCAGGAGGGTTTAATATCTCCTCCTCAGGAGAGGTACGTCTAGGTGANTCTTTATCAGCTCAATCAAAGAAAAAGAAAAAGAAAAAGAAAAAGAAAAANTCATCTAGTAAGAAGAAGAAAAAATCAAGTAAGAAGAAAAAATCAAAAAAGAAAAAATCAANNAAGAAGAANAAATCAAANNNGNANCTGCTGCTCCTACGAGTCCTCCAATAATTAACAAAGGGCCAAAGATTAATGTAGCTGCATATGCGGATGAGCTCTACCAGTTAACAGGGCAGTTAGAAGCGTCCAATAAAGAAATGGCAAAGGCTACCAGATATATCTACGCTGAAAAGCCAAAAAAGAAAATTAAAAATATTGAAAGTTTGCCATTTTTAACCACGGGTGATTATGAGGCTGATTCTCGGAACAACCCAAATAATATATACATTCAACGGCAGCTTGGACTTCACTATGAGTCTGTTAGTAATTGGGAAGGTGCTAAGGATATTTATCTAAGACAAATAAAAAAACATCCTACAAATCCTGATGCTCATTTTTACTTGGGATCATTTTATGCTATGCTCGGAGAGTATGAAAAGGCCAGACAATCTTTTGAAGAGGCGCTTGAGCTTAACCCTGACCATAAGGGTACTGTCGATGCCATGGCCATGTATACAAATAATCCTGATCAGAAGGCACTAAGCAATCAGATTTTAGGTATGTCATCTGAGAGGGTACCTGATGGTCCTGCACAGAAGCTAACGATTATTAGGCAGCGTCTAGTAGAGGGCAACTACACCGATGCACTTCGTTTGTCTGAAGAAGGTCATAAGAATTTTCCAACTCACAATGGTTTTTTACAGTTAATTGGTGAAACACAATTGTCAATGGGTAATGTAGAAGATGCTAAGTCTGCATTTCAGCGTTCTATCAAACTAAATGCAAAGGATAAAGAGTCACATGTTTCTTTGGCGAATCTTTATTTTGATATTGGTAAATATGTATATGCTGCACTATCATTCAGCGATGTAATATATCTTGATTCTGAGGACACTGACTCAAGATATATGCAAGGCCTAAGTTATTTTAAGGCTCAAGAGTGGGGAAGAGCAGCTGCATCATGGGAAGACTTATTACACTATAAGCCTGATAATGAAGTTGTCAGGATTTTATTGCCTCAAACATATTATATCCTAGCGATTGAATACAATCGATTGGGAAATCCAGCAATGGGAAGACAATCATTTAAGAATGCTCTTTCTGTAAACTCAAACTCAAGTCTGTGGCTAGCGAGTTCTATGTCTACTCTCGGTGGCTATTATCGTGATAAAAGAATGTATCGAGAATCGCTTGCAGCATACCAGGAGGTCATTGAGCTTAGTCCTAATAATGCACAAGCATACCTAGGCATAGGTCTCACNTACTGGAATATGGATGAAAANGATTTAGCNCGCAGTTCTTGGAAAAAGAGTATGAGTATCAAGCCAGATAATAATGAGTCNCAGGGNTGGTTAATACTCTCGGAACAAGGATCATAATCTGTAATAATTACAANCTNTAATACTCNCNTATGATAAGATCAATTGNTTGTCTTCTATCTATCATANGCNTCACTTTTNCTCTNGAAAATGANGGAGACTCCTTGGTAATGGAAGGGGTCAGGGCATTTTATAATTACGAGTTTGANCNGTCNATNAATACTTTAAATAGGGCACGTAGTCAATATCCAGATCATCCAGGAGTTCATTTTATTTGGNCTTCTGCAAAATATTATGTCAGCCAGGGAATAGATCCCATAGAGTCGACCTATGATACTTTGGACAATAGTCTAGCTAAGATAGAACCTGTATACAATCGTTTTGTAAAAGAGCACCCAGAGAATAATGAATACAGGTTATATCTAGGATCTACTAGAGGTCTGAGGGCACGATCAAGCCTGGGGAATAAAGACTGGCTCTCTGTCCTTATTGAAGCCTATAAAGGTTTCTCAATTATTGAAGAAGTAGCTCAAGAAAATCCTAATTTAATTGATGCACAGCTTCCTATCGGGATTGTTGAATACTATGCTAGTGTCAGTAATATCTTTATCCGTTGGGCGGTAAATCTGTATGGGCTTGAGACCTCAAAGGATATGGCACTAAAAAAAATAACAAATGCTGCATTAAACAGTAAGTGGGCCTGGATTGAGGCTTCGGGTATTGTATCTTTTATATATTTATGGTTAGAGGATACGCCTTATGATGCGGTTCCTTTTACTCGTAGACTATCTAAAGAATTTCCTAATAACTTTTATTTTAATATTTTATATCTAGAGTCATTGATAAAGACAAATATGCTAGTTGATGCAAAAAATTTGATTGAAGTATTGGATAAAAGGCATGAGCTATTGACAAAACGTCAAAAAGACTGGTATGGTCCATACCTTGACTATGAGAAAGCGCTACTATTATTTCATGAAAATAAATTTCTAGAAACATTACCGCTTATCGATAATGCAATAGAAAATTATTCTGGAGAGCTTGATATTATTCTCGGTAATTTATTTTTGCTCAAAGCAAAGGTGTTAGACATGCAGGGAGAACGAAGGACAGCGGTAAAGTATTACAAAAATTGCATTGATCTGGATAATTTTTCCTATGCGATTAAACAATCAAAACAATATTTAAGCACACCATATTTAGAGAATGAAACAAGTAAATAATATTCAGGAATATTGCTCAAATCTAACAAGCTATCAAAGATGGCCTACTCGGGAGGTTATGGTTGGTGATGTATCTGTTGGCGGTAGTAATCCGATTCGTATACAGTCCATGACTACAACAGATACGATGAATACAGATGAAACAATTGAGCAATCAATCCGAATGATAGAGGCAGGTTGTGAGATAGTACGGATAACTGCACCAAGTATTAAAGAAGCAAAAAACTTAGAACTAATTCATCATGGTCTTAGAAAGCGTGGACATAATACTCCCTTGGTTGCAGATATTCACTTTACTCCAAATGCGGCAGAAGTAGCTGCCAGAATAGTTGAAAAAGTTAGAATTAATCCTGGAAATTTTGCGGATCGAAAGAAATTTGAGTTACACGACTATTCAGATAGAGATTATGAAAATGAACTAGAAAGAATAAACATTAGATTCTCACCATTAGTGAAAATTTGCAAAGAGCATGGTACAGCAATACGTATTGGTACCAACCATGGTTCTCTATCTGATCGGATACTTAGCCGTTACGGAGATACCCCATTAGGGATGGTAGAGTCGGCCATGGAATTTATAAGGATATGTGAGTATTGGAATTATTATGATATTATTTTATCAATGAAGGCCAGTAATACCCAGGTTATGGTACAGGCTTATAGACTATTGGTAAAAAAGATGGCAGATGAGAGCATGAACTACCCGTTGCATCTTGGAGTAACAGAGGCTGGTGATGGAGAAGATGGTAGGATTAAATCATCAGTAGGTATCGGCGCTCTTTTAGAAGATGGTATAGGTGATACAATTAGAGTCTCTTTAACTGAAGAACCAGAAAACGAGATTCCAGTAGCCAAGATTCTGGCAGCGCGTTATGATAGAGGATTTAGTACTGATTCTTTAGGGCGAATTAATTCGTTGCCCTATGATCCGTATTTTCATTCGAAGAGAAAAACCATGAAGGTCAATAATATTGGCTCTGAAGACGTTCCTCGAGTATTCGCGAACCTATCAAACTTGAATATTATTAAGCCTGAGGATCTATCTTCTTTTGGTTATTTATACTCTAAAGATAAAGATAAGTGGCACCTATCTGACCAGGCAGTAGATTATATTTATGTAGGAGATAATAAAATAGAATTTGAGTTACCAGGGACTCTTTCGATTGTTCAAAATTCGGGAGTATGGGAAAACAATATATTTTCCTATCCAGTTTTTGATATTGATAGTTACGAAAAAGCATCGGCTAGGTCAGATATATTAAACTTTATATTTGTAGAGGAAAAAATATATACAGATGAAATAAATAAGCTATTAATTGAAGATGAAACAGTTGTTGTTATACTAATGAATTCTGATGCTCATAGTATCATGGTACAGCGAAAGTTTATTATTGATATGATTAACAGAGGTGTTAGAGTTCCAGTAATAATTAATAGAACCTACAATACTAGTGCAAACTTAGACTTTCAATTAAAAAGCTCAATAGATATTGGCTCATTGCTGATTGATGGTCTTGGAGATGGCGTTTGGTTAGAATTTGGCTCTGACAAAGGTCTTGTTAATCAGACAGTGTTTGGCATTCTACAGGCATCCAGAATGCGCATCTCAAAAACAGAATATATATCATGTCCATCATGCGGTAGAACATTGTTTGACCTCCAGGAGACTACAAGTAAGATTAGAGAAGTCACCAATCATCTTAAGGGANTAAAAATTGGTATAATGGGATGTATTGTCAATGGCCCAGGTGAGATGGCTGACGCAGATTATGGTTATGTNGGAACCGGTTCTGGATATATTTCNCTCTATAAAGGTCAGGANCTAGTNAAGAGAAATATTCCCACTGATAGAGCCGTAGATGCACTTATTGATCTAATAAAAGAACACGGAGANTGGATTGATTCTGTCCCTGTTTAACGTTGTTCCTGATTTTATCTAGATTGTATAATTAGGGTGTTGTTTAAGCATTTTTTAACAAAAGAGGAAGCCATGAAGAAATATCTTCTTATTCTTAGCTTAATAGGAATACTATTAGGGCAACAAGGCCAGAATAATGATTTGGCATTGTCACCTGTTGTTACCTACTGGAAAACATTAACNATTGAGGAAAANGAGACCTTTCTTTTTTCCTATCTTGTTCAGGTTTATGAGACCCACACAGAGTTAAAAAAAGATATTGGCTATGGTGGAATTACAGAGTGGTACTATGATAACAGAGCTGAATTGGTTTATGGTATTTTTGATCATTTGAATCAGGTTGATATTTATCAAATGGTAAAATGGGTTGATGAATTTTATGCGCATGGAGAGTATGCGAATAAACCNTTTTTTGAGGCGCTTGAGTTTGCATTCCGTTTTCAACAAGCTGCTGGNAGCACACTGTTAGAAAAATTTGAGGATCTACAATTCAAGAAGATCAAACCCAAGGATAATTAATGTCATTCTTTAGACCTCGATTTATGCAATCCTGGCTGGATGCATACCAGCGAGGNGGTATAAAAGAGTTATTATCTGAAAAAGGTTGGAAAGTTCTTCTAGCCTTTTTTCTTTTTTATNTAATCAGAGACTCTNTATTATATATCATTATACCATGGATAGGATATACTCATCTAAGTACTTTCTTTTGAAAATGAGAAAATTATTTTATTTCTTCCTAATAATATGTTCTATAACTATCGCCCAGGTTGAATTCAAGCATGAATGTAGTCGCGAAGGGTCAGCCAATCGATGGCTAAGTGCTCAGTCAACTCTAACAGAGAATCAAGATAAATTAGATGTCTCATACTATGGTATTGAGATTGACATAGACTTTGATTCAGAAATTATTTCTGGATCCGTGATCATTGAAGGTTCTATTGGAATGAGCCAGCCCGATTCCTTTGAGTTTGATTTATTAAATAATATGGTCGTGGACTCAGTAAAATATAATGGGCAAGTATCTACATTTACCCATCAGGATGATTTAATTAATATACCTGCTCCACTTGCTGCAATACCAGAGGGCTATGATTTTTCAGTTACTATTTTTTATCATGGTTCTCCTGAATACTGTGGAGCTAGTGGGTTTAAGTTTGATGAGCACCTAGGAATAGATCATGTGTGGACTCTGTCAGAAGCCTATTGTGCCCGAAGTTGGTGGCCGTGTAAGGATGATCCTAGTGATAAGGCGGATTCGGTGGATATTATTGTANCCGTACCAAGTAATCCAGATTTTATTGTCGCATCCAATGGTATCCTTCAGAGTATGACCCAAAATGAGAATAAAAAAATATATCACTGGAAAGAAATTTATCCTATAACCACGTATTTAGTTTCATTGGCAATATACCCATACACCGTTTGGTATGATCAATATATATCCTCAGTTTCTAATGATACGATGACTATTGAGAACTATGTTTTTCCAGATCGCTATGAAGGTTCATACTCAAACTATTTGCTTACAAAGGATATGNTAGCACTTTTTTCAGAACTGTTTGGAGAATATCCATTTATCAATGAAAAATATGGTCATGCTGATTTCAGATGGGGNGGNGGGATGGANCATCAGACCCTAACCAGCATGGGAGGGTATTCACAAAACTTAATCGCNCATGAACTCGGACACAGCTGGTGGGGTAATATGATAACGTGTAAATCTTTCCATGATATTTGGCTCAATGAGGGCTTCGCGAGATACTGCCAGGCTCTTTGGGTTGAGCATCGAGACGGAGAGCAAGCCTATTTTAGTTTTATGAATAATCATTCATATTTTGGAGGTGGGACGGTCTATGTAGAAAANCCGTCTTCTAATTCAATTATATTTAACTCTAGTTTATCTTATAATAAAGCATCTTGGGTTTTACACATGCTAAGACATATCGTTGGAGACAATANATTTTTTAATATACTTAGATCCTATGNATCAAACGATTCACTTGCATATAATGTTGCATCAACATCTGACTTTCAAAATGTTTGTGAGAGCGTGTCNGGATTAGATTTTGATGACTTTTTTAATCAGTGGATATATGGTGATAGACACCCCCATTATCAGTTATCTTGGTGGCATGAGGGAGAAGGAATTTATAAGNTAAACATTGATCAGTTNCAGTCAACCGGTTATTTTTCAATGCCCATAGATATTACTTTAAGTGGAAGCCAGGGTCCGTTAGTCCAAGATACTACCATCGTAGTAAATAATTCTGGATCGACCCAGATATACGAATTTTCTGGTTTAGATTTTCTGGTTGAAAGTGTAGTCCTTGACCCAGACGGATGGATTCTCAAAGAAGTTAGCTATACAACCGCTGGTATTAATAATATTATCGCAAATAAAATTTCTGTCGGACAGGCCTATCCCAACCCATTTAANTCAGGNATAAGGATGGACTATTATATAGATCCTAANATTGGTGATNTGGATATGACAATAGANATACTAGATATAAATGGTAGGCGTANACAAACATTAATTAATAATAGAGTAACCTCTGGTTTTCATACGGTCTTTTGGAACTCAAATAATAATGCTACTGGTATTTATTTTATACAATTATCAGCAGCTGATTTTATTAGTACTCAAAAAATCGTTCATTTAAAATAAATATCAATGGATAGCATCCGAATAAAAAACTTAAAGATACCTGCTAGGCATGGTGTTTATGAATTTGAAAAAGAAAAGGATGGTACCTTTGAGCTTGATATAGAGCTTTATCTACCTCTTTTTAAAGCTGGAGAGAGCGATAGGCTTGAGGATACGATTAACTATGAAGATATTATTTCTGTTGTAATAAAGGCCTTTACGGATAAACAATATGCACTAGTTGAGGCCGCNGCGCAGTCAGTATGTGATAGATTATTGAATGATTTTAAAATTGATAAGATTACGNTAAGAGTTAGAAAACCGCATGCNCCAATTGATGCAGATTTTGAGACTGTTGAGGTGCAGCTAAACAGAAAAAATGAAGAAAACAAATAAAGTATACCTTTCAATGGGTTCAAATATTGGTGATAGAGAGTCTAATATAGCACAGGCGATATCTGTCTTAGATGTTTCTCAAGATATTGATAATATTACAAATGCATCATTCTATTTAACGGAGCCAATGTATAATAAAGAACAAGAGTATTTTATTAATACTGTTGTCGGGCTTGAAACTGTTTTGAAACCATTTGAACTCCTTGATCTTATAAAAAATATTGAGTCTATGCTTGGAAGAAAACAACAGAGAAAGAAGAATATGCCGAGGACCATAGATATTGATATTTTAGTACATGGTGAATCTGTTATGGAAACTGAAGAACTGATAATTCCACATCCCCATATTATTCACAGAAAATTTGTATTAATTCCGTTTGATGAGATCGCTCCTGATTATAAGATACCACTAATAAATTCATCTGTTCATGAGCTACTTGTGAACTGTAAAGATCAATCATTTGTCCACTTGCATGATATGGAAAACAAAGCGTGAGAAACTTATACTACATAGCTATAGAAGGTCCTATAGGTGTCGGCAAAACAAGTCTGGCTGAACTTTTATCAAAAGAATTAGGAGCAAGATTAGTTCTTGAAGACTTTGAAGACAATCCATTTTTACCTGATTTTTATAATGATCCTGAACGTTTTGGTTTTCAGACACAATTATTTTTTCTATTNCAGAGATATCGTCAGCAACAAGATTTAAGGCAGGTAGACATGTTTCAAAAATTNTTGATTACTGACTATATGTTTGTTAAAGATCGTTTGTTTGCTTCTCTAAATCTAGGTGATAAGGAAATGCATCTTTATGATACAGTAGCAAGTTTGCTAGAGCGAAATATTATTAAACCNGATTTAGTTATCTATTTACAGGCTGATACGGATGTTTTAATGAAAAATATTGAAAAACGTGGCAGGAATATGGAGAGGAATGTTACCTGGGAGTATATAGACGCCCTGAACCAGGTGTATACCGAATATTTCTTCCGGTACCAGGATACACCATTGGTTATAATAAACACTAACAATATTGATTTTGTTGAAAATGAGAGTGATCTGAAAGAGGTGATTGATTATATCCGTCAACCTGTATCTGGAACCAAGTTTTTTAATCCCGTATCCGAGTTCTAGCTAAATGAAGACGATTATTTTATTATCTATTCTAGGATATTTTATCTATAGAATAAGTCAGTTTTTGCTTCCTTTTTTTTTTGTTTAGTAAAAAAAAATCTGAAAAAGAAAAAAAAGNANAATTTCATAGAAAAGTTCGTAGTATGGATATACAAGATGCAGAGTATGAAGATAAATGANATACGATAAACATATATTTATTTGNACAAACGATAGAGGAGATAATAGTACGAGGCAGAGCTGTGGCAGGTGTGGAGGNCTAGAGATAAGAAAAGAATTTGTAAGACTAGTTAATGAATATGGATTAAAAGGCAAGGTAAGGGCCAATAAGTCTGGCTGTTTAGATATGTGTGAAGAGGGCCCAGCGGTTGTNATTTATCCTCAAGGATTCTGGTATTTGGATGTGAAAAAAAGAAATATACATAAGATTTTCCACGAATCGGTTATTGGTGATAAACCAGTATCTGACCTCGTTGCAAACAAAAAACAATTAGATAGAGCAGAGTAAAAAGTATTATGAAATACTTAGTTTTTATTATCTTNNCCTTTAATCTAGTTTTTGGAAACATTTCAAATAATCGATATGGCGCAGGAATAGATATCGGTTCAAAGGGCTCAGGTTTTTTCTTCAACTATTTAATTGGTAATATAGAAAAAAACCTGGATGTTGTTTTTGAAGCAAGATACTTCGATATTAAAGGAGAAACTGAGATGTATGTCTATGACTATTGGACAAATCAGTATACTACAATTAGCGGACAAAATCTCATTCTTATGCCATTTATGGTGGGAGTTAATTACCATCCATTTGCAGGCGAAATAGCAAATAATTTCTCTCCTTTTATTACTGTACGCGGTGGTACAACTTTTGCTATTGATGGTAAAGAAGGTAGTGGCAGCTACAAACAAAAATGGAGTAAAGCAGAAACGCATTGGTCTCCTGCCGGATTTGTTGGTGCAGGAATTGAATTTAGATGGTATAACCAGACATCAGTAGTCTTGCATATTGGATCTGATATTCTAAAACTTAGTCAACAAGCGGATNACAGAGATGATTATAGCGGCCTATTGATACACATAGCATTTAATCGATTTATCAAATAAATAGTATAGATCAAATTCTTTACATTCTCTTGGTGCTATTTTAGACGAATTTCACTAGATTATACCACCACATACTTAGACAATAAACAGTGTACATCTCCGAATTAAAAATGCATGGCTTTAAATCCTTCGCAAGGAAGGAAACGTTAAAGCTAAGCGAAGGCGTAACGACAGTTGTTGGCCCAAACGGATGTGGCAAAACCAATATAGTAGATGCGATACGCTGGGTTCTTGGAGAACAAAAATCTACAGTTCTTCGTGGTGGTAAGATGGAAGACGTGATTTTTAATGGTGCTGAGAATATGAAACCTTTAAGTGTTTGCGATGTAACGCTTACGGTACACAATAATAAAGGCAAGCTTCCCATAGAGTATAACGATATNGAAATAGGTAGAAGAGTATATCGTAATGGAGAAAGCGAATATAGATTAAATAAAACCCCTTGTCGCTTAAAAGATATAAATGATTTATTTATTGATACTGGTATGGGATCTGATGCATACAGTGTGATAGAGCTAAAAATGATTGAACAGATCCTTTCAGAAAATGGTGATGATAGGAGAAGANTGTTTGAAGAAGCCTCCGGNATAAATAAATACAGAAAACAACGAAAGTCTACGCTTAGAAAATTTGATGCGACTAGGTTTGATTTAGAAAGAATTAGTGATGTGATCTCAGAGGTTGAGCAAAAAGTACATGGTCTTGAGCTTCAGCTAAAAAGGTTCAAAAGGCATGAAAAATTAACAGAGCAACTCCGTGAGAAAGATATTGAACTCGCGTTCTTAAAAGTAGACAGGTATCGTGGGATTATGCTTCCGCTTAAGCAAGAAATAAAGGAGTTTAATCATCTTAAAACGTCTAAATCTAATCAATCTTCAATTCATGAAAAAGAGCTTGAAAGCCACAGGTTTATCTATAGGCAGCAAGAGCAGGAGTTGAATGATTTACAATCTAAAATGCTTAGCCTTACAGAAGAGCAACAGGAAATAAGGCAAAACATACTAATCTGGACTGAAAAAGGTCGATCTGCTATTATAACCATAGATAGAGGTAAAAGTGAATATTCGACCAATGATGATAAGATCAAACTTTTAAAAACNCAGATAATTAAATATGATAAAGAGGCTGATGCGTTACAAAGTAGTCTTGATAAATCACTGATTGCCTATAAAAAGGAAAAAGAAGATCTGGAAAAAATAGAATCTGATTATCATAAAAAGTTAAAACATCTAGATCAGTTACAAAATGATCGCTGGATGCAGCAAAGAGGGATGGCTAATGATCGTTCAATTTTTGATAGAACATCAAACCTAATTGATGAGAAAAAAAATAGNCGGGATTTAATTAACACAAAAATAATAGATCAAAAAAATGAGTCTAAAAATTTTAGTACAATAATTAAAACGCTAGAAAAAAACCAAAAATTATTCGATAACAATCTAAGTATTGAAAAAAATAAATACTCTAAAGCAGAACTAGAGTTAAAGAAATTATTAGATAAGCAGCATGATCTGATTAATCATTATAATAGTTTATCAGTAAAATATGATTCTTTGAAAGATCAATCTGAATTTTATCAAGNATTAATTGAGACAAAGGAAGGATTNCCAGANGGGACACAATATGTTCTTGAAAATCCAAATAGTTTTCCTGGTGTTNTAGGTACTATCGCTGACGTTTTTCAGGTTGATGAAAAGTTTAGGGAGGCTTTAGAGGTTGGTCTAGGTGATTTATCTCACTGTATGATATCAAAAGATAGAGATACTGCGCTCAAAACTTTAGATAAAGCAGTGGCTCNGGGTGCTGGTGATTTAACCATTATTCCATTAAAGGAAGCTATCAACTATAAAACAAATTTGAAGAGCGTGCCAAAAAACCAAAATATTATTGCGAGGGCATCGGAAATAATAAAAACAGATAAGAAGNTAAAGCCACTTGCGGATTATATATTAGGGGATTTATTAATTGTCAATGACCTTAAAAAGGCTGCCAATGATACCAGACTCAGCGGCTGGGCATTAGTTGACCTTAACGGCTCTTATGCAGGAAGTGATTTGGTTATAAAGAGCAGGCAGNTTTCAGAACACGGTAACCTTATTGGTAGAAAGAAAAAGCTCGAAATTATATACNAGGAGTTACAAAAGATTCAAAAAGAAGAACAAAACACGCTTAAGGAACAGGCGCATATTGAAAAAGAAGTAGAGAAGTCAAAAAATTCTTTAGATAGCCATCATAATTCCATAAAAATAATTGAAAATGAAGTATCACAGTTGGAGTCTGACTTGATGAAAAATCATTTAAGNCAGTCCCAGACCTTGGAAAATATTAGTTTTCTAAAGCAAGACCTAATAAAGACTGAAAAAATTATNACTGATTCTGAGAAATCATTACAAAAACTAAAGCCAGNAATTAAGAAAGCTGAAAATNTCTTAGCAAAATTTCAAGAAAAAGTTGATAAGGCAAATGAAAATGTNGCAGAAGCAGGAAAGANTAGAGATTCANAGCAACAGGTTTTACAAGATGCTCGAATCGATATGGTCAATATTGAGTCAAAGAAAGATAATTTGATTTATAAATCATCCTCTGCCAGTGAGCATATTGAAGATATTACNTCTTTACAAAATAATATTCTTGATGAAGAAAAATTATTGATCACATCCAAATCTNATTTTGATCAAAAAATAAAAGATGGTGAATATAAGCTAGAAAAAACTAACGCTGAGATNNGAAAACAAAGATCAATTATAGANTTGAAACAATCGGTTTATAGAGAAACATATAACACAATTGATCAGATTCAGNCAAAGATTAAACTCGAGCAAAAAGATAGAGAATCCTTATTAGAAAACTTGAAAGTATCAGAGTTTAAGTATAACGAACTACAGCAAAAAATAGAGATAGTAAATGAGCAAATAAAAGAACGTTATGGAANAGATATTCCAGATAGATTAGTTGTTGATGCGTCTGAGGAAGAATTATCCNACAAGGTAGATAAGATTCAAAGAAGCCTCGAAANTATTGGCCCCGTGAACATGGCTGTGCAAGATGAATATAATGAAGACACAGAGCGTCTCGAACATCTTCGTAAACAGNNTGATGATCTAATTGAGTCAGAAGAGAATCTCAGAGAGACNATCCAAAAGATTGATCGAATCGCTAGGAAAAAATTTCAGGAAACATTTAAACATATTAGTCAAAACTATGAAAAGCTGTTTAATCTATTTTTTGATGGTGGCTATGGNCATATACGTTTAGTTGGCGACCCCGATCCATTGGAGGCAGATATAGTCATTGAAGCGCAGCCACCTGGCAAGCGAAATACTTCTTTAAGATTATTATCTAGTGGAGAAAAAGCATTGACAGCTATTTCNCTTCTTTTTGCTATTTATCAAGTCAAACCTAGTCCGTATTGTATTCTTGATGAGGTTGATGCGCCCCTTGATGATGTAAATATCCATAAGTTTACAAAAGTATTGAAACANTTTTCTGATGAAACCCAGTTTATTATTGTAACTCATAATAAACTAACTATGGAAATAGCGAATCATATGTATGGTGTAACCCAAGAAAAGAAAGGAGTGTCAAAACTAGTTTCGGTTAGTTTTGATTGATCATTAATTGATGGATTGGTATTATAATAATATAGAAATATTTGCTCCGCCAGCTTTGACCATTGTCTGCGGTATNGTTATTGGTTTTATTTTTAAACGATTTGTCCATTCGAGATTAAAAAGTGCGGCAGAGAGATCAGACTGGAAAGGAGACGATGCGGTCCTTGAAGCTGTCGAACCTCATATTGTTGTATGGTTTTTCCTTGGAGCTTTATCCGTTGCTGTTTCTAATATAGAAGCATTAGAACNCCAAAATACATATTTGATCAATCTTCTTAATGATTATGTACCAAAATTCTTAATTATTGTATTAATAGGTTCTATGACTCTNGCAATAGGTAACCTTGCTGTAAGTCTCTTTGATCTTTGGGCAAAAGACCAGGAAAAGGGGTTTCCATCAACAACAATGTTTACAAACTTTGTACGCATTGCTGTCTATGTTNTTGGNGTANTAATTATACTAGATGCTNTGAATATTTCAATTACCCCAATGATTACAGCCCTTGGTGTAGGTGGTTTGGCTGTCTCGTTAGCTTTGAAAGATACTCTTTCAGATGTATTTGCTGGTCTTCATATACTGCTTAGTAAAAAAGTACAGGTTGGTGACTTCATTCAAATAGAATCAGGCAACATGGGATATGTTCAAAATATTTCCTGGCGGAATACGACTGTTATGGAAAGAACAAATAATATCATACACATTCCCAACACAAGGTTGTCATCAGCGATTATAAAAAATTTCGATAGCGGAGACCCAAGTTTTTCTGTAAAAATTCCTGTTGGTGTCGGATATAGCTCTGACCTAGATGAAGTGGAAAAAGTAACCAAACAGGTTATAGAAGAGATTCAGTCTTCGATGGAAGAGACGAACAATGATTTTGAACCAACNATGCGTTTTCAAAATTTTGGAGAATCNAGTGTTAACCTTATGGTTTATTTTAGGGGTAATCGTTATGGGGATCAAAACCCCATAATCCATCAGTTTATCAAATTACTTCATAAGAGATACTCTGATGCAGGTATTGAAATACCATTTCCTATGCGGACAGTGATACATAAAAATAAGCAGGAATGAGGCTATACATTATAATCGGGGCAATATTNTCTGCAGTTGGAGTAGCGCTTGGAGCATTTGGATCTCATAGTCTCAAGACAAAGTTAAACCCTGAACAATTAATAGTATATGATATCGCAACGAGGTATCTCATGTATCATGCACTGGGAATACTTGCTATTGGTATACTGGCCTATAATGTGCCAGAAAGTGTGGTAAGAATACCTGCTATAATTATGATTATCGGAATATTCTTTTTCTCAGGAAGCCTATACCTTATTTCATTAAAGGGTTTAACAAATTTAGGTGTTCTTGCTCCAGTGGGTGGTACTGCATTTATAGTTAGTTGGGTTTTGCTNGCTGTAAATATTTTTAAACTATCCTAAACCTTATTTGATCCATAAATCATATCGTCACCTAACTGTAATCACAGCAACTTCTTTAGTTATTGCTAGTATGATTGGAACCGGAGTGTTTACAAGTCTAGGATATCAATTGGTGGACATTCGTTCTGTTTTTGCTATAATAATGCTTTGGGTAGTTGGCGGAGTGCTTTCTTTGTTTGGCGCTCTTAGTTATAGTGAGCTTGCGGCGGCACTTCCCAGATCAGGCGGAGAATATTATTTATTATCAAGGATTATACACCCTTCAATTGGCTTTGTTGCTGGTATTGTTTCAGCAACAGTAGGGTTCTCGGCTCCTGCTGTTCTAGCAGCGATTGCATTCGCGAATTATTTCGCTCCATTATTCCCTTCTATAGATATCACTATTACCGCTTTGATTGTTATTCTGTGTGTTAATTTTTTGCATTCTACAAAGCTTAGTGCTGGTAAATTATTTCAGGAATGGACAACAATATTTAAAATAGTATTAATATTAATATTTATCGTTATTGGTCTTTTTTCCACAGAACATGAACCGTTATCTATTATACCAACAAGATATGATTTTAAGCTTATTATTAGTCCGGAGTTTGCAGTTAATTTGGTCTGGGTGTCATATGCTTATGCAGGATGGAATTCAAGTGTATATGTTGTTGGAGAAATAGTCCATCCGGAGAAAAATATATTTAGATCAATTTTTTTTGGGACTATGATCGTAACCCTACTTTACATAGTGCTTAATTATGTTTTTCTATATATCACACCAATGGATCAATTAATTGGAAAGGTAGAAATAGGCTACTTGTCTGGGGTGCACTTATTTGGTGAGAAGTTTGCAACGGTATTGTCCTTATGCATTGGATTAATGTTAATATCAACAGTTAGTAGCTATGTATATATTGGCCCTAGAATAATTCAGGAAATTGGAAAGGATTACGATAGACTAAGTATACTTTCGAAGACTAACTCTCAGGGTATCCCTTTGAATGCATTTTTTTTGCAATTTCTTATTAGCATAGTATTTGTGATTACATCGACATTTGAAGAGGTATTACTCTACACTGGTATTACCCTAATAATAACCTCCACTATTACAGTATGCTCGCTCTTTTATTTAAGATATAAAGAACCTGATTTATTGAGGCCATACATTGTTTGGGGATATCCATGGACCTCTTTAATATTTGTTTTATTAAATTCATGGGTACTTTATTATACTTTTAGACTACAGACATTTGAATCTCTTATAGGTTTAGGTCTGATGGTAATTAGTTTTGGATTATTTTTCATTATAAAAAAAGATAATTAATATGAACCTTAAGATTAAACCATTATCAGATGATATTTATTCAATGTACAATAATCACAGTCATTTTCATCAAGGTGATGCAGGCCTAGATTTATTTATCACAAAAGATCAGGTTATTGAACCTGGTTCAACTGCAAGGATTCATCTTGGTATATCTTGTGAGAACATGGACTTAAAACCATATTTACTTATGGCTAGATCAAGTATCTCAAAAACGCCGTTAAGATTATCAAACTCTGTAGGGCTAATCGATGCTGGTTATAGAGGCGAAATTATGGCAGCAGTAGATAATATAAAGGATTTTTCATTTAGTGTGGAAAAGGGTCAAAGATTATTTCAGCTCGTGTCAATGAATGGTGATGCGATTCATCTTGATTTAGTAGACACTCTGTCAGAAACATCGCGAGGTGAAGGTGGATTTGGAAGTACTGGGGAATAATTGAATTTCTATGCCATATTGACATTTATTTTATAGTCTTTATATGATGTAATGAATGAAACACTATTATGGAATAATTTTTGTAACCTAGATCTCACTAGAAGTAATTGTGGCAAAGAAATAAGAAACATTGAAATTATCATTATTTATTTATTATCTTCCCGGCCGCTATAATGCTTTATATAAAATAAATTAATATAACACTTAATAATAAGGAGTATTAACAATGGGTTTAAGTTTAAAACCATTATCTGACAGGGTAGTTGTAGAGCCAGCTGCTGCAGAGGAAAAATCATCTGGAGGTATTATACTTCCTGATACAGCTCAAGAAAAGCCCCAGCAAGGTACTGTTGTTGCCACTGGTCCTGGAAAAGTAAGTGACACAGGTACCTTAGTAGAAATGTCAGTAAAAGATGGAGATAAAATTTTATACGGGAAATACTCTGGGACAGAGGTTAATGTCGCTGGTACAGATTATATAATTATGCGCGAGAGTGATATTCTCGCAATAATGTAAGGAGAAAAAAATAATGGCTAAAGAAATTAAGTATGATGTAGAAGCAAGGGGCGCATTAAAACAAGGCGTAGATAAACTTGCAAATGCTGTCAAAGTAACGCTTGGACCAAAAGGTCGTAATGTGGTTATTGAGAAAAAATTTGGTGCACCTACTGTGACAAAGGATGGTGTGACCGTTGCAAAAGAAATTGAACTTGNTAATAAAATGGAAGATATAGGTGCCCAGATGGTAAAAGAGGTCGCATCAAAAACCTCTGATGTCGCTGGAGATGGTACTACAACTGCGACAGTTTTAGCTCAAGCTATTGTAACAGAAGGTCTAAAAAATGTTACTGCAGGTGCAAACCCGATGTCGATAAAAAGAGGAATCGATGCTGCGGCTNGCGCTGTAGTTGANTCCCTAAAATCACAGAGCAAAGATCTTCCCGANTCAACCCAGATTGCTAATGTTGCCACAATCTCATCTAATGATGATCGAGAGATTGGAGACAAGATAGCAGAGGCAATGGAGAAAGTCGGCAAAGATGGTGTGATTACTGTTGAGGATAGTAAAACAGCAGAAACNTATCTTGAGACAGTTGANGGNATGCAGTTTGACAGGGGCTATCTTTCACCATATTTTGTAACCAATTCAGAGTCTATGGATGCTGAGCTTGAAGACCCATATATCCTTATCCATGATAAAAAGATAAGTAATATGAAGGATCTTCTTCCGTTATTGGAGAAAGTTGTGCAAATGGGTAAGCCTGTGGTGTTAATCGCTGAAGATGTTGAGGGTGAAGCACTTGCAACTCTCGTTGTGAATAAGTTACGCGGAACATTTAAAGTACTTGCTGTGAAGGCACCAGGATTTGGTGATCGACGTAAGGCAATGCTTGAAGATATCGCTGTTCTAACAGGTGCTACTGTAATATCTGAAGATGCTGGNTATAAACTAGATAATGCTACTATTGAATATCTTGGTACTGCAAAAAGAGTTATCTCAGATAAGGATAATACTACTATTGTTGATGGTAGTGGCTCCTCTGATGCTATTAAGGCGAGAATTAATGAGATAAAAGTTCAGATAGATAAAACATCGTCTGACTATGATCGTGAAAAACTTCAAGAGCGTCTAGCAAAACTCTCTGGAGGTGTAGCAGTAATAAATGTTGGTGCCGCAACCGAGGTTGAGATGAAAGAGAAAAAAGCGCGTGTAGAGGATGCTCTGCATGCTACGAGAGCCGCTGTTGAAGAAGGTATTATACCTGGTGGTGGAGTAGCACTTCTTCGAGCTATTCCTGCTTTGTCAAAGGTAAAGGTTGATGAGGATCAGCAGGTTGGCGTTGATATTATGGTACGTGCTCTTGAGGCGCCTGTAAGACAGATTTGTGAAAACGCTGGAGTTGAATCATCTATTGTGGTACAAAATATCAAAGATAAAAAAGGTGACCATGGATATGACGCTAGGACTGATGAGTATGTAAAAATGTTTGAGGCAGGGATTATTGATCCGACTAAGGTTGCAAGAGTTGCTGTCCAGAATGCAGCATCAATCGCAGGAATGATTCTTACGACTGAGGCGGCAATCACTGAAATTCCAGAAGACGATAAAATGCCACCAATGCCACCAGGTGGTGACATGGGCGGCATGGGCGGCATGGGCGGCATGATGTAAACTGTATTAGACAAATAGTCTATTTAATCAAATAAAAAGCCCCAGTTTTGGGGCTTTTTATTTTTAAAAACATCATGCTCATCATTGATACGTTGAGTAATTTTTTACTATTCCTAAATGAAAAAATCAAAAAAGAGATTATTTATTGTTGATGGTTATGCGGTTCTATATCGTTCTCATTATGCATTAATCCGTAATCCCTTGATCACCAGCTATGGTTTCCATACCAGTGCATTATTTGGCTTCTCTAACCAATTATTAAAAATAATGAAGGATGAAAATCCAGACTATCTTGTTTGTGCTTTTGACTCAAAAGAAAAAACATTTAGACATAAAATATATCCAGCTTACAAAGCAAATAGACCAGAAATGCCNATAGAATTNCAAGAACAGATTCCACACATATGGCCATTGCTTGATGCTATGAATATTCCTGCACTTAAAAAACCTGGGTNTGAGGCTGATGATATCATTGGAACAATCACAGAATCTGTTTCGGATAAAGAAATTGAATCTTACATTGTCAGTGGTGACAAAGATTTTATGCAACTAATAAATGAAAAAACATTTTTATATGCACCTGGCAAAAGAAATGTATCACCAACCATATATGATATAAATGGTGTGGTNGGGAAATGGGGCCTTCCCCCAGAAAATATTATTGATTTATTAGCGCTAATGGGTGATTCATCAGATAATGTTCCAGGCGTTGCTGGAGTAGGAGTCAAGACTGCNGTGAAACTNTTGAAAGAATATGGATCTTTATCTAAAGTGTTTGATAATACTGATAAAATAACAAATAAGAGGGTTCATGATGGATTGAAGAATTGTAAAGAAGTTGCCTTACTTAGTAAAGAATTAGTTACCATTATAAAAGATGTTGATATCGAATGTTCCATAGAGAATTTTGTTGTTCAATCATTNGATCAAGATGCTTTAGTAAAAAAGTATGAAGAGTTAGAGTTTCATGCTTTATTAAGGCAAATAGNAAGCACAAATGACTCTTTAAAAA
Organism: Fidelibacterota bacterium; assembly: GCA_002713885.1. GTDB lineage: Bacteria > Fidelibacterota > Marinisomatia > Marinisomatales > UBA1611 > TMED80. The sequence continues at coordinate 17,109 of PAVC01000001.1, read as the reverse complement.
CTAAAAATATTGAAAAAAAATACATTTCCATAACTAGTAAAAAAGATTTAAAAAAATTATTAAAAAATATACAAGTATCTGATCTAATATCAATTGATCTTGAGACGACATCAGTAAATCCTATGNNTGCTGATATTGTTGGAATAAGTATTTCTAATAGACCTAATAGCGGNTTTTATATACCTATTTTATACCCTGAAAAGAAAAATAATAATTTTGGTANGGATGACCTAATGNCAGTCTTATCCCTAATAAAAAAGGTTCTTGAGGACAGTAGTATAAAAAAGGTTGGCCAAAATATAAAATATGACTCATTGATTTTTTCTAGACATGGTATATACGTTGCTGGANTATTTTTTGATACAATGATTGCCGCACATATTCTAAATCCTGCAGCAAGATCATATAAACTTGATACATTAAGCATTGAATATCTTAATTATAATATGGTCCCAATTGAAGATTTGATAGGTAATGGAAGAGATCAGATCACTATGGACAGGGTTCCATTAGACCAGGTTACATTTTATGCTTCAGAAGATGCTGACATTGCTCTACAGCTTGCTAAACTATTTATTCCTCGCTTGGAAGAAAATAATCAGATGGACTTTTTTCAGCGGATTGAAATGCCTTTGGTTAATGTCCTAACGCAAATGGAAAAAGAGGGTGTATATGTGGAAGAAAAAATATTAAGTAAGATGTCAATAGATATCGGGGAGAGATTGGATATATTAGTTGGTGATATCTATAAAATCTCTGGTTCTGAGTTTAATATCAATTCCACCCAGCAGTTAGCTGTAATATTGTTTGATGAATTAAAATTAAGTCAGATAAAAAAAAGATCTACTGCTGAAAATATATTAAAAGAATTGGCAAAAGAACATGATCTACCAGAACTGATTTTAGAATATCGTAAGCTCAATAAATTAAAAAACACTTATATAGACGTATTACCAATCTCTATGAATAAAGAAACAAAAAGAATTCATTCTACTTTTAACCAGACGATTGCTGCAACGGGGAGGTTATCTAGTACAAACCCTAATTTTCAGAATATACCTATTCGTACGGAAGAAGGGCGTGAGATTAGAAAATCCTTCACTGCACAACAAAAGGGTTGGAAAATATTATCGGCAGATTATTCTCAAATAGAATTGAGAGTTATGGCNCATTTATCTGAGGATATAGAACTATGCAAGGCATTCAATAATAATATTGATATTCATTCTAGGACCGCTAGTCTGATATATAATGTTTCGCTAGATGACATTATTTCTGAAATGAGAAGAACTGCCAAAGTGGTTAATTTTGGTATTATGTATGGGGCAGGTGCATTTAGAATCAGTCAAGAACTTGGAATATCTAGGGTTGCTTCTCAAGACATNATTGATGAGTATTTTAAGCAGTATTCTGGAATAAAGACTTATATTAACCGTATACTAGAAAAAGCTCGAAAGNACAACTATGTAGAAACTATATCTGGACGCCGTAGACCAATTTGGGATGCTAATAGTGAGAACTCTCTTAGAAGAAAAGCAGCCGAAAGAATTGCTATCAATATGCCAATCCAGGGGTCTGCTGCTGAATTAATAAAAATTGCTATGATAGATATTCATAAAGAACTTTTAAAAGAAGATCTTAAATCAAAAATGATTCTCCAAATACATGATGAATTATTATTTGAATTTCCTGAAGATGAAGAGGATAAACTAATTTCCATAGTAGTAAANTCTATGGAAAAAGCGATGCGGTTAAAGGTACCAATAATTGTTGACTATGGTGTTGGAAATAATTGGTATGAAGCACACTAATATTTAAATANATGGAAGCAAGTATCACACTAAAGAAAGTTGGCAAATTAATAGATGATAAAACTATTGTTGCTGGTCTAACTTTTGGAATAGAAAGAGGCTCTCTTGTCGCNATTATTGGAGCCAATGATACAGGAAAATCTGTTTTATTAAAACTCCTATCAGGCTTTGAAAAACCTGATTATGGAAATATTTTTGTTCATGGTCTTGACATGCAAAAGAGGAAAAATAAAACTCGTCAATTAATAGGATATGTTCCTCATGAGACGGACTTAGATCCTTGGCTTACAATTGAACAAAATATTAGGTTTTCTTCCCTTTTGTATAATGTCAGTGACAAAGATTATAAAAACAGACTTGAGTTATATGTAGATAGTCTAGCTATAACGGAATATATAGGAGAGATTGCTTCACGCGTCTCCTATGGAATTCAAAAACGGGCTATGCTAGTAAGGGCTCTTATGCATAACCCNGAGATACTTGTATTGGATGAGCCAACTGGGTTCATGGATGCCCCCTCTGTGAGATTAACTTGGGATTTACTTAAGAGGTTAAAAGGTGATAAGTCAATAATATATGTAAGTAATGCCTTGCCAGAGGTCGAACAGGCACATGATAGAATACTTGTATTTAGAGACGGTAAAATTATTATGGATGGAAGCTTAGATAAACTATTAGAGAGCACACTTGACTATCACCAATTCCAGATAGAGTTTGATAATCTAAGTGATGACCTATATAGATCTCTTAGTAATGTAGCAACAGTTGTATCACCTAGTAGAATAAATAATATTTTCCATTTTTATGGAAGAGAAAGAAGTGTGTTTTTTGATATTGTTAGAGCAGCCTCAGAGAGTTTTATGATTGACTTGAGTGTAAAAAAACTTGGACTAAGAGATTTAATGGATTCTGAATTTGCTGGAGGTGGTTTAGATTGATTAGAGCATTAATGATAAGAAGGATTTGGTTATTTAGAAATAATGTAATCTCTAGTCTTATACTCTCTTTTGTGTTTCTATTAACTATTTTTATATTTGCCAATCTTTCATTTAGGAATGTCCTAGTAATAAGTCTTTATGATATAAAATTTGATACCTGGATCTATCCTAGTATGGTTTTATTGGTATCTGGGCTAAGTATAATTCCATCAATTTTTCGTGATATTTTTGATCTTAGAATACACAAGAAAGTTTTAACATATTTATCTCTTTCTCCTTATTCAAAACGTTTTATTATTTTTAGCTTTTTGGTGGTAGCNCTTATTGAGGGTATCATTATGGGCCTAGGTTCATTATTACTATTTTCATTTATTATCCCTTATCCATTTGGTTTAATAGAGACTGTTGCTCTATTAGTCTATTCATCAATTTTNATTCTAGTTTTTGGTAATATTTTGATTACTATTTCTATATTAGCAGATAAATCAGCTACTTTTTTACTTTCTATCGTTATTCTATTCTTTTTTATTCTTCTNGGTAGCGGGTTGATTATTGAACTTCCTTTTTTCCCATCATCTGTCAATTATATATTGTCAATATCTCCCATTTCAATGATTGTGCAGGCGATGCAATCTTACCTATTTAGTGGATTTATAAATTTGTCGCTTACGTTTTTCCCGATATTATTTACNATAGTGCTATTATTAATTAATTCTANCTTGTTAAGAAATAAGTTAAGACAGTGATTGCATATCTACCTGGCGGAATGGAGCATGCTAATAATTATGGAGCAGCCTGGAGAAAAGATATTACTCAATGGTTGAATGAAAGCCTTGAACACAGTGCGATTGACCCTGTCATCGAATCAAAAAAGTTAATAGCAGAGAATAACGCAAAAGACTTTCGAAATTGGAAAGAAACAGCTCCAGATAAATTTATAGAGTTCATACGTTTAGCAATAAAAAAAGATTTAGATGGAGTCGTAGATAAATCAGACTATATAATTTGTTTATGGGATAAAAGCGTGTTTAAAGGCNGAGGTATACATGGAGAGGTCACTCTTGCACATTATAGCCGTAAGCCAATTTATTTAGTTAATCAATTACCTATAACAGACTTAAGCGGTTGGATAATGTCTTGTGCCACTGAGATAGTTAACNATTTTGAATCTCTAAAAATAATATTATATATTAAATACCCTAATGTCAAAAATAGGTCCTAAAGCTTTTATTCACCTTGATCGATGTAAATCGAACCTAATAAATATTCAAGAAAAAGTTGGAGATCGAACACTCTTATGTGTTATTAAAGCTAATGGGTATGGACATGGTGCTGTGCCTATAGCAAAAGCAATTGCAAATCATGTAAATATTCAGTTTGCTGTTTTTTCTATTGAAGAGGCATTAGAATTACGTAATNCNAAGATTAATAACGATATAATTGTTTTTTCAAAAATACATTCTGATTTTATTGACCTCGCATATAATAATAATCTTATACTAAATCTTAGCTCAATAGATGATATTGATAGTNTTAAAACNTATATCTTGGAAACGGGTAATTGCCCTCGATANCATATCAAGTTTGACACTGGCATGACACGTCTTGGAATAGATATAGCTGATGCAAATATTTTATATGAAAAAATAACCAGAGACTTAACTACTCATCCTGAAGGTATTTACACTCACTTCGCTACTGCAGACGAAGGAGACTTGACATATGCTAAAATGCAATTAAATAAGTTTAATGAAATCGTTGATTTGGCAGATAAACACAAAATAAAGTTTAAATATGTTCATTGTTCAAACAGTGGAGCAATTCTTAATCTCGAGGAATCTTATTTTAATATGGTTAGAGTAGGGATGCTCTTATACGGTGCTNTGCCTTCAANTGAGGTTAATAATGATATTGANTTAGAGCCTGTTATGAGTTTCTGTGGTAGTATAGTAAACATTCGAAGGGTTACTAAAGGNACTCATGTAAGTTATGGAGGTGTTTATATTACTGCCAGAGATACAAATATTGGAGTTATTCAGACTGGTTTTGCAGATGGTTTTCCGAGGCCATGGTATGAGAATGGCTTTGTCAATTATAAGGGCGACAAGTACAAAATCGCAGGAAGAGTATGTATGGATCAGTTAATGGTTGATTTTGGTGATACAATGCCTCAAACTGGTGACGATGTATTGTTCTTTGGTAAAAATAAATCCGGGGATATTCCTGTGGAGACTATTGCGGAAACGATAAATAGTACCACATATGTTTTGCTTACTGCAATCGGAGGTAGGACTAAGTATATATATATTGATAATTAACTATGGTTAAAAAATTATATAATAAGAAAAGTAAGGAAGAATTAGTTAATAATCTTAATTATGAATCTTTTAAACGGATAACCTGCTCATTCTATAACTATACACCTATTGAAAATCCAGAAGTTCTGAGAGATAATATNTATTCTTATTTTGAATCATTAAATATTTTTGGAAGGGTCTATATCGCTTCAGAGGGTATAAATGCTCAGATTAGCGTCCCAGATTATAAATGGAAAGAATTCAAAGAGGGTGTAAAGGGATTAAAGAGTTTGATAAATGTGCCAATAAAGAAAGCAGTATCTGATGGTATCTCTTTCTATAAACTTGTAGTAAAAATAAAAAAAGAAATTGTGGCCTATGGTTTATCAGATAATACTTATGATATGAATAAAGTCGGTCAATATCTCAAGCCTGAAGAATTCAATAAAGCGATTGAAGAGGGTGATACTGCTGTAATTGATATGCGTAATTTTTATGAGAACGAGGTTGGGAGATTTAAAAATGCAGAGATACCCTTGGTAGAGAAATCCAAAGAATTACTACCAGAGGTAAGAAGAATGTTAAATGGTCGAGAAGATCATCAGGTATTATTATATTGCACGGGTGGCATTAGGTGTGAGAAAGCGAGTGCTTTCCTTATAAATAGTGGTATAAGTAATGTGAAGCAGCTTCAGGGAGGGATCATACAATACGCTCATGATATCAGGAGAAAAGATATAGAATCAAAATTTATTGGTAAGAATTTTGTTTTTGATGCTCGATTAGGGGAAAGAATCACCGATGATGTAATAGCAAACTGCCATATTTGTGGAAGCCCTTCTGATGCTCACCGAGATTGTAATAATGATGCATGTCATATTTTATTTATACAATGCAATCAATGTGAGAAAAAGTTTGACGGGTGTTGCTCTACTAAATGCAAAGAATTCGCATCTTTACCCATTAGTAAACAAAAAGANCTAAGGAAGGACCCAAAACGGATTATAAAAAGAAGATATTTTAGATCTCCTAAGATTTAGATCAGGAAAAATGAAATTACCGGTTTTATATACTTTTCGCAGGTGNCCCTATGCAATGAGGGCAAGGATNTCAATGTACTATTCGAAAATCAGTTATGAGCACAGAGAAATTTTATTAAAGGAACGTCCTAAAAAANTATACCAGCTTTCGCCAAAAGGAACTGTTCCAGTATTAAACCTGCCAGATGGTAAAGTCATTGATGAGAGTTTAGATATTATGAAATGGTCGGTATCGGTAAATGATCCTGACTCTTGGTATGTAAATAATATAGATCATCAACTAGAGATAATATCAATTAATGANAAAGAATTTAAAAAGTGGCTTGATAGGTATAAGTACCATGATAGGTATCCAGAATATTCTGTTGAATATTATAGAGGAAAATGTGAAAAAATATTAGATAATTTCGAAAAAATTTTGGATAGTGAAAAGTTTTTATTTAGTAACNATATATCGCTAAGTGATATAGCATTATTGCCTTTTGTGAGACAGTTTTCCAATGTTGATATTATTTGGTTTAGGAATAGGTTTATTAATCTTTCAGGATGGATGGATGAATTAATTGGTATGGAGATATTTCAAGCAATGATGAAAAAATTTGAAATATGGAATCCTTTCGNAAAAGGAGAAGAAGTGATTTTTAATAATTAATTATTTTTGATTAACTTTCTTCTTCAGGGTTGCGTACCCATGANCTACGGTCTTTAAAAGACTTAATCTTCATATCAGCCCAGTCATTAATGATATTTTTCATTTTGTCTAATTGTTCTGGCTGATCAGTGATTGAGGTTTCAAGAGTTTCAATCATAGTATTGCGGTCGTTATCAACCTCAGACGCACTTTTATTATCGTGCTCTGCCATGGNCTGACGTTCTCTGGTATATTGTGTCTGTCTATCTTCCACTTCTTTTACCTGACTCTGATTACTCCATGTAATGGCAAAGCCGATTATGATTAGAACCACAATTAATATAATACCACTGTCCATATCTAACCTCCTATCATGATAGGTTGAAGTCCCAAGCCAACCCAGTAAAAGACTATCATACAAATTATGATAATCATCGCAGCAGGCCAGGCAAATNTNGCCATACGGATAAAATCTTTTGCATCTAAGAGACCTGCAGAGTAGACCACTGAGCTGGCTGGCGTTCCAATAACGAGCCAGAATGCCATTGAGGTAGCAATAGCCAGCGCAACACCTATAATAATTGGATTAGTTCCTGAGCTTACGGCCATCTCTAGGACGACTGGTCCAATGACAGCGACAGTGGCACCAGCGCTCATTAAATTTGTCATTAAGGCTCCAATTACAGCAACTAAAACTGCAAGAGGTAGACCTTCTTGAATGTTAAAAGTAGTCAAAATATTGATTAAACTATCTGCCAACCATTTAGCAGCACCGCTTGATTTAAACACCGCGCCGAGGCTAATTGCGCCAGCATATAAGACGATAACACCCCAACTAACATTTTTTTCATAATCAGTCCAAGACGCTAAACCTAATATCATGAACAGCACGGTTCCGGTCATTGCAACGCCACCAAGACCTAAGGGAAATCCAAGTATTGGTGCGATAAGATCTTTATCGGTTATCCATGCGATGATCATTAACAATGCAACACCAGCTACCATCCACTGTTCTCTAGTCATATCACCATGTTTTTTCAAGTCTTCTCTAAGTGTGTTTACCGCATCAGATAGATCATCTACCTCTGGTTTATATAGAAATGGTAAGAGGATGGCAAAGAATATTCCTAGAAATAGTGTATAAAAAGAACCAAGTACCATCCATTGCATAAAACTTATTTCATACTCTGGTCCAAGGTTAGCAAGAAATCCTATCATTATAGCATTCCTCGCTCCACCAGTTGGACTCATTGGAGCCCCAACCATGCATCCTATTGCTATAGACATCATTAATAGCTTGCCTAATTGAGTCGCATCTCCGATTTTTTTAGTTGTGAGGGTGTAGAGTGCCATTGCAATAGGTAGAAACATTGGAGCAATAGAGGCCTCACTAATAAATGCGGAAGGGATAGCCGTACCAACTAATATACCTAGAACAACGTTACGGACTTTTGTTCCGGAAAGATTCATGACCAACATGCCAATGCGTTTATCAAGTCCATGTTTTACCATGGTCGCACCCATTGCCAGTGAGCCTGCGATAAACCAAACTGCATCATGTGCATAGGTGGCTACAACATCTTTCGGTTCAGTAATCCCAAAAAAGAGTTGAACAAGTCCGATAAATAGAGCGACTGCGGGCATGGGGAGGGCTTCCGTGGCAAAGAAGACTGTGCAGCAACCAAGGAGCGCGATAATAATTTTCATATTAAACGCCTTGCCAGCAATTTGTTCAGGGCTCAAGTCTCCAAATAGCTCTTCTGCTTTTGTGAGCATTGATTCTGGGGTAGGCATTACCCAGATGAGTAGAAAAACAAGAAGACCAATTCCAAACCATTTGAAATCAGTAGTCTTATCAAAGCCGCCTCCTGATTCTTTTTTGTCTGCCATAATTGTTNAAAAAATGTCGTTCATAATTATCTTTGATGCAAGAAAAAATTAAAATCAGTTAAACTATAGCNTCGTATATTGAACTACTACATGTTTAGTTATTATCTAGAGTAATGAGTCCTGCCTATATAATTAGTTGCATTATCCTTTATTTTTTATTTCTATCATTAATATCTTGGCATACTGGAAAAAATGATAGTAATGAATCATTTTTTCTTGGTAACAGATCCTCACCTTGGTACGTCGTAGCCTTTGGGATGATAGGAACCTCATTATCTGGTGTAACATTTATTTCAGTTCCTGGTTGGGTTGCAGAAAGTCAGTTTAGTTATATGCAAATGGTGTTTGGTTATATGCTGGGATATGCCTTCATCGCTCTAGTGCTAATGCCGCTATATTATAGATTAAACCTCATATCAATATATGGTTACTTACAAAAAAGATATGGTGCTAGATCTTATAAAACGGGATCAATATTTTTTATTATTTCTAGGACAATCGGAGCATCATTTAGATTATATATTGTTGCCAGAGTTTTGCACCTAAGTGTATTTGAATCCTGGGGAGCACCTTTTTTTGTAACAGTACTTGTAACGATTCTTTTAATCTGGTTATACACATTTCGCGGAGGAATAAAAACCATTATATGGACAGACACTCTACAAACAATTTTTATGCTATCTGCGTTATTTATTTCTGTCTATCTGATTGGAAAAGACTTAGGCATAAACTATACCAGTTTAGTTTCTTTTGTCCAAGATAGTGACTATTCAAAGGTGTTTTTCTGGGAGGGGAAACAACATTTTGCCCGCAGATTCCTGACTGGGGCATTTATTGCAATTGCAATGACTGGGTTAGACCAGGATATGATGCAGAAGAACCTAAGCTGTAAAAATATAAATGAAGCTCAGAAGAATATGTTTTATTTTAGTATTATTTTAATTTTTGTAAATCTTATGTTTTTATCCTTAGGCGTTTTACTCTATTCAATCGCTGGAAAATATGGNATCAGCTTTAGCAAACCAGATGATTTATTTCCTGCTGTAGCGCTTAGCGGTGTGCTAGGAGTTCCAATCGCTATTATATTTATTTTAGGATTAATTGCAGCGGCCTACTCAAGTGCTGACTCTGCGCTAACATCTCTGACAACCTCTTTCTGTGTTGACATATTAAATCTTGAGGATAGTGACCATGATAGTATTACAAAACGTAAGATTGTCCATATTATATTTTCTGTTGTAATCATGATAGTTATTATGATTCTAAATATAATTAATGATCAAAGTATTATATCCGCGATTTTCAGTGTAGCAGGATACACCTATGGACCTCTTTTGGGTCTATATGCTTTTGGATTATTTACTGAATATAGAGCGACNGATCGTTTAGTNCCTTATGTTGCTGTTATGTCTCCAATATTGAGTTATATAATGCAGTNCTACTTTTCTTTTGGCTTTGAGATTCTAATAATTAATGGGCTNATAGTATNTTTAGGTCTCTACATAACTAAAGAGGNAAGTAAAACTATAACGGTATGAGAAATATTTTATTTAGACNGGTCCTAATGNTTTTCATNCTATTTTGTTTTTCACAAGCNAGTGATAACAGATATGAATACTCATCCATAGTAAGTGTCCCNGATCTTTCTTTTTTTAATCATGTATACACCGGTCTTGATATTTTAGAGCAGATGGATTTTGATCTATTGCATGGTAGAAACATCGGAATCCTATGTAANCACACTGCTGTTAATAGAAACAATAAACATCTTCTTGATATGTTGAGTAATGTGGATGACATTAATATTGAAGCAATCTTTGAGCCCGAGCATGGNATATGGGGGATGGATGATAAAAGAGCTAAGTTGATTGGGAACAAGCGTGTAGATCCAGTTAGCGGTGCCCGAGTATTTAATCTTTTTGAACGTANTCTATATCCTCCAGACTGGATAATGAAAAAACTCGATATTATAGTAATAGATATCCAGGATACTGGGGTAAGGTATACAACCTTTATTTCTTCCATAACTAAACTATTTGAGTCTGCAAGTGAGTATGAGATTCCGGTCGTTGTTTTAGACAGGCCAAACCCGCTTGGTGGACTGAAAATTGAGGGACCTCTTCCTAGAGAAGAATACCAGTCTTTTGAGGCATATCACTTGGTCCCCATTCGTCATGGAATGACAATAGGAGAATTATTATTGATGGTGAACGAGATGGGCTGGGTGAAAGATTTAAAAAGAGTTGATCTTAGTATAGTCCCAATGGCAAACTGGAAAAGAGAACAATACCTTGATGAGACCCAGCTCCCATGGAAAAAACCTGCGCCTTATATAAAAGACATCAATACTCTAATAATGTATTCTGGAATGGATTTATTAAGAGGAACCAATATAAATGTTGGTTTTGGGACAGATACTCCTTATCTAAGGTTTGGTTCCCCATGGCTTGCTACAAAATTTTTCATAGAAAAATTAAATATGTTAAACCTCCCTGGTGTCAATTTCAAAGAGGTTGAGTTCAGGCCAAAAGGATCGCCTTATTATAATCGGGTACCAAAGTATAATGGCAGGTCATGCAGTGGAATAGAAATTTCTATTTTTGATAAAAAAATAGTGAAGCCATTGGAGACAGCAACGTCTATTATTACACTTATTAGTCAGCTGCACCCAAGAGAATTCAAGTGGGAAGCACAAGGGTACATTGACAGGTTATTTGGTTCCAATCAATTAAGACTATTTGTTGCTCAAAAGAAACCGCCTGGCTATCTGTCGCCACAGTATATGCATGATGAGATAGAGTTCAGTAAATTCAGAGACACCTTTATACTATANTAAAATTGAAAAAAATAGCATTAATATTTTTTATGGCAGGATGCTTTGGACAGATTTTGCCAACTGTACCAGCAAACATTTTTAGAATTACCTTAAGTAATTATTCTACTNTNGGTNAATNCAAGCTNAAGGATCAAGATTTTAATATGAGAGGTATTGGCAGATCCTATTTTGATGATNAAACTAAAAATAATTTAGGTTTTTTCAATGGAGCACATGATCTATACCATATGGGNGATATGCTCATAAATGATTTAGTTACTATTGAATCTTATCTAACAAATTTTAATGTAATAAATGGTACTAGCCTTCCAGTGTTCAATGCAGGATATTATGATACAACACGGACCGCTATACCCTATGGAACGTATACTGAGTTAAAAGAGCGTAAAGAAAAAGGACGAAAAATTAGGATAGACTATGGCGTATCAAATGAGATGATGCTGAGTGTTATTATTCCAAATATTTTTTCTTTAAAAGAAGAGTACAAGGCATCGGCAACAATTGATCGTATTTATGGTGTGGATGATCTAATAGACTATCACAATGGCGCTATGGCTAAGATAGATTCATTTTTTCAGACCATTACTTTTATTACGCTCCCATCAGGCACAAGAGACACGCTTAATATGATATATGATGATTTTTACAGTGATGGCGGTAGCCATTCAGTGCTCTGGGCCCTTCATGCACAAAATAAACCTTTTTCAAGAGGATTTATAGATCCTCGATTTATGTCTCCAAATTTTTCATATGGTGACACTGTTACGTTTGATAGNCTACAGTCTTACTATGTTCCATCTCTAAGATCAGCTTCTGGGATCAATGATATTTCACTAGGTGTCACTGCACTTTTAAAAGGAGAACCATCTTGGACTAGTAATAAGGCAGGCGTGTTATACGGACGTGTATTTTTGTCTATACCNTTTGGGTTTACGATAGNGCCGTTTAAAGAAGTAGGTCCAAAACAACTAACACAGTTAAATATAGGCTCTGGGGTTAGTAGAGTAAGCTTGGGCCTTTATGGNGGCTATAACTGGAATAATAAATCTAGCTCGAGAGTTTATGGTTCTATCGATATAATCTCAAGTGCTCCAGAGCTATTATATACTCCAATAAATCTATTCGCTGGTGCTCACACAAACCCNGATTCAATNATCAGTAAGGTAGGAGAGACATATAAGCTTAANGAAGGCAACTGGTTAAAAAGTCTAGTCGGATATGAGTTTGAAATCTCAAAAGACAAACTACTCCTAAAGTTTGAATCAAGAACGATTTCTAAATCCAGAGATGATTACACCTCTTTAGACAAAGGCTGGGATAAGTGGATGGAAATACATAAAGGCTACGACTCAGCCAATAGTAGGTGGGATTTATGTGGTGAGGTATGGGTATTAAACTCAAAATCAAAAAAGCGCATTGGTCCTTTATCGTTTGACTTAGTTTTGGGAATCAGAAAAACAATTAATGCAAATAATACGTTTGATGGATATAAATTATATTCAGGAATAACTACATACTTACAAGGTTGGTAGTATATGGATAAAAAGAAAGTAATCAGCTGGACGCTATATGACTGGGCAAACTCTGCGTTTGCCACAACCGTAATGGCAGGTTTTTTCCCAATATTTTTTGAGAAATACTGGTCTAATCCAGAGCTTGTCGATGAGAGCACTTTCTATCTAGGCCTAAGTAATTCGATTGCTTCCCTGATTGTCGCCGCAATGGCCCCTTTTTTAGGNGCAATATCTGACACTGGATCAACAAAGAAAAANTTTCTACTTACGTTCGCATTTTTAGGCATTCTAGCAACATCATTATTATGGTTTGTTGAACAAGGTGACTGGCAGCTNGCCGCCATCCTATATGCNGTGGGGTGTATCGGTTTCTCTAGTGGAAATGTGTTCTACGATTCTTTATTACCTTCCGTTGCTAAAAAAGATGAGCTTGATCTTGTATCATCACTAGGNTTCTCAATTGGTTATTTAGGAGGTGGAATCTTGTTTGTAGTGAATATTATAATGTACGAGAATCCTGAATGGTTTGGNATTCCTGACCCGGCCACAGCAATACGCTTATCTTTTATCACCGTAGCAATCTGGTGGGCTGTTTTTTCGATACCTATTTTTCTATTTGTGCCTGAGAAAAAAAATAATGATAGTAGTTCTTTTGGAGAGGCCGTTAGCCTTGGCTNGATTCAGTTAAAGAAAACGTTTAAAGAAATAAAAAAAATGAAAATTATTGGAACTTTTCTTTTATCATACTGGCTTTATATGGATGGTGTGGATACAATAATTCGTATGGCAGTTAAAGTAGGATCGTCTCTGGGNTTTGAGGCAAGTGATATGCTTTTAGCATTGATTATTGTTCAGTTTGTAGCTTTTCCTGGTGGGCTTGTATTTAATTGGTTTGCNTCTAAAATAACTCCCAAAAATGCTGTATTAGTAGCGATCGTTTTCTATACAATAGGCACGGGCTTGGCCTATTTTATGACCACAACGTTCCATTTTTTCATGTTAGCAGGTATGATTGGATTATTTCAGGGGGGTATTCAGGCCATAAGCCGTAGCCTTTTTGCTAGGCTAGTGCCTAAAGGAAAAGAGGGCGAGTTTTTTGGGTTTTATAATATGCTTGGAAAATTTTCTGCAGTTTTAGGACCAATTTTGCTTGGCGCTGTTACCCTTGCAACAGGTAGCGTAAGAATNGGTTTACTATCAATCGTTACCTTATTTATTGGAGGAGGTTTAGTTCTCTATAGAGTAGACTTTGATGAAGGTGTACGCATTGCAAATGAGTATAATGGTTAAATATTTATCGATTTTTATTGCATAAAATTTTATTTGGTTACTAATTTTAGNGGCGTAAGGCCCCNTCGGTGTGGCGTGCTCTTCAGAGAAAATTGATTTTCTCGAGGGTGAGCTGACGGGGCCTTATCATTTATATTGATGAAACATAAACCTGAAACCGTAANATATTCCCAGCTTGTGATGCCTCAAGATGCTAANGTTATTGGCACTNTATTTGGCGGGCAGATGATATCCTGGATGGATATAGCAGTAAGCAAGGCCGCTCACAGAATATTGAAAAACTCACCAGCGGATGCAGCAGTTACTCGCGCGATTGATGCAACAGAGTTTAAAGAACCAGTCCATGTAGGGGAGTGGGTAAATTTTGAGGCTGTCGTTACAGGNCTTGGAAAAACTTCAATCAATGTANAGGTTAAAGCATTTNCGGAGGGCAGACACGATCAAAGAAGANTGGCCTGCGTATCTGAGTTCACCATGGTTGCGGTAAAAGAACAAGCTGATGGTACCTACACAAAGTGTATACATAGGCAAACACTTGAAGTATAGCACATCTTAATTNGGAGATNAAATTAATGCCGAAACAAGATAATGTTTATCCACCTTCAGNCGATTGGGTAGACAGTGCTCACGTTAGTTCATTAGNAAAGTATAAATATATATATGANAGTTCTGTTAAANATCCAGATGATTTTTGGGCTGATATTGCCAAAAGGATCACATGGTATAAACCATGGGAAAAAGTCAGNGACTTTAATTTTAAAGAGGCAAAAATAAAGTGGTTTGAAAGTGGCAAGCTGAACGTTAGCTATAACTGTCTCGATAGACATGTCGACTCTGGTAATGGTGACAGAACCGCAATTATATGGGAAGGTAATAACCCATCAGAAGATAAACGTTTTACCTATAATGAGCTACTTTCTCAGGTAAAGAAGTTTGCTAATGTATTGAAAAATCTTGGAGTGGTTAAAGGTGACCGTGTTTGTATTTATATGCAAATGGTTCCTGAGCTTGCAATTGCTATGCTTGCTTGTGCAAGGATTGGCGCTGTGCATTCGGTTGTTTTTGGTGCATTTAGCGCTGACTCACTTCGGGATAGGATCAATGATTCTACTTGCAAACTATTGATCACTCAGGACACCGGCGTAAGAGGTCAAAAAGATAATATACCGATGAAACAGAATGCGGATAATGCGCTTGGCGATACTCCTTCTATCCAGTCAGTAGTCGTTGTTAAACGTACAGGGGTTGATATAAACATGGTTGAAGGAAGGGACGTTTGGTGGCACGAGCAGACAGAAGACGCAGACTCGGAATGTGATCCAGTCCAGATGGACGCGGAAGACCCTCTTTTTATTTTATATACTTCTGGCTCGACTGGTAAGCCAAAGGGAGTGCTTCACACTACTGGTGGTTATATTGTATACGCATCCTACACACATAATATTATTTTTGATTATAAAGATGATGATATCTATTGGTGCACCGCTGATATAGGCTGGATCACTGGACACTCTTATATCGTTTACGGACCTTTATCAAATTGTGCTACAACAATTATGTTTGAGGGTGTCCCAAATTATCCTGACTTTGGACGGTTCTGGGATGTTGTTGACAAACACAAAGTAAACCAGTTCTATACTGCGCCTACTGCTCTCCGCGCGCTAATGAAAGAGGGTGACACTTGGGTAAAATCTAGAAATTTAAACAGTCTTAGACTGCTTGGTACAGTGGGTGAGCCGATAAAAGAGCCCGAATGGAAATGGTATCAAGAAATAGTAGGTAAAGGGCGTTGTCCTATTGTTGATACATGGTGGCAGACTGAAACAGGAGGTATATTGATTACACCACTTCCAGGAGCTACTCCAACAAAACCTGGCTCCGCAACACTTCCTTTTTTCGGAATTCAGCCAGTATTGATGACTGATGACGGTCAAGAGATCGAGGGCAATGATGTTCAGGGTCTGCTCGCACTAAAATCATCATGGCCTGGGCAGATGCGAACAATTTATGGCGACCATCAGCGTTTTATTGACACATATTTTTCACAGTTTCCAGGTTATTATTTTACAGGCGATGGGGCAAGAAGGGATGAAGATGGATACTATTGGATAACTGGCAGGGTAGACGATGTCTTAAATATTTCTGGTCACCGAATAGGTACCGCAGAGGTGGAAGGCGCCATTGGTAAAGCAGATGGTGTAGCAGAGGCAGCAGTAGTTGGATTTCCACATGATATTAAAGGCCAAGCGATCTATGCTTTTGTGACCCTGATGACAGGAGTTGATTTTTCTGATGAGGTTCATAAAGACATCGTTGCATCTGTAGTAAAGGAAATTGGTCCTCATGCTAAGCCGGATAAGATTCAGTTTGCACCAGCATTGCCAAAAACTCGTTCAGGAAAAATTATGAGAAGGATCCTAAGAAAGATCGCAGAAGGAGATCACAATGATATGGGAGATATTTCAACCTTGGCTGATCCTACAGTTGTAGAGAACCTTATTTCAGACTCTACTCAAGTTTAGAATTCGCTTCTCTAATTCGAGATGTCAGTAGTCTAATAATCTGTTTCATTATATCTGCATTCCCCTCCATAAGCTCATAAAATACATCCTGATTTATTTTTAATAGTACGGAATCTTTTTCAGCCAACGCATCTGCTGATCTAGTTTCGTGGTCTAATAGTGCCATCTCGCCCAGCGCTGCACCTCGTTCAAGCTTTGCAATAAGTTTGTCGCCTTTTTTTATAGAAACCTCTCCAATGAGTATAATAAACATAGAATCTCCGGCGTCACCCTCATTAAAAATGATTTCACCATGCTCATAGTTCTTCTCTTTTGAAATTTGGGAAATTTGAGATAATAA
>PAVC01000069.1 GCA_002713885.1 Fidelibacterota bacterium | reverse complement strand
CCTTCAATTTCAGCCCTTGGGGTTAACGCAGCTACAGAGTCGATAACAATAAGATCTATTGCACCGGAGGCAACCAACATATCGGTAATCTCTAGTGCTTGCTCACCGGTATCAGGCTGGGATACATAAAAATCATTGGTATTAACACCAATTTTCTCTGCATAAATAGGATCAAGTGCATGCTCTGCATCGATGAAAGCGGCAGTACCGCCAGCTTTTTGGCACTCAGCTACGACTTGCAATGTTAAGGTTGTTTTTCCAGATGATTCTGGACCGTAAATTTCAACAACTCTTCCTTGAGGAAGACCGCCAATACCTAGAGCTGCATCAAGGCCAATCGAGCCAGTTGATATAGACTTAATTGAATGGTCTACATTATCTTCACCTAACTTCATTAAAGAGCCTTTTCCAAATTGTTTTTCAATTTGACTGAGTGCTGACTCTAGTGCTTTCCCTTTATTTTTTTGATTCATGTATTAACTCTGAAAAATATTATTTGATTGAAATTGATTATCCAAATTATATCCTTTTAACGAATTTAATTCTCGATTGATTTATTCAATTTTGACTCTCTATAAAGAATAATAATCCCACCAAAAATTATAATTGACGCTCCTAACCATATTTTTGAATCCACGATTTCATTAAAGATGAAATACCCTGCTAAGGAAGCCCAAAGAAGGCCTGTGTATTCGAAGCTTGCTAGAAATGATGCCTCTGCTTTTTGCAAAGCGAGATTGAAAAATAGAAATGCAAAACCACCAACTAATCCTGTAAGAAAAAATAAAAACCAATNCCACATGGTGGGAGTAATCCAATCAAAAATACTAANTGCAGCNCCTAGTATTGTNGGACCAAAAAANATGTAGAAACTTAGATTTAATGCTGACTCTCGACCCGATANTTTTCTTGTGGTNAGAGTATTTAANGCATATGTAACAACCCCAATNAGACCATAAATNGTTCCTGCTANACTAAACTCNGTGCTGGGCTCAAGGATAATTANAACNCCTGNAAATCCNATTAAAACTGCTGACCATCTCCACACACCTACTTTTTCTCCCAACAANGGNCCAGATAGAGCTGNAANAACNATGGGTGCAACAAANACGATCACAAAAATATTTACTAAAGGCAGAAGTGCAAGAGCNGCGAANAANGTNAATGATGAAATCATCATTAGNANNGTTCTTAANAAGTGCCACCCAGGTATNTGTGTATNAAAACTCTTAANCCCNTATCTAATGGCACCAATAGCTCCGAGTATTATTAANGAAAATCCTCCCCTGAGAAATGTCATTTGGGCAACTGAAAACTTATAGAGTAAGATTTTTGCAATGACGTCCAANACAGACATCAAAAAAACAGCAAAAAGCATGCATAGGACTGCAGTATATATNTTCTTATTTTTCACAATACNGNTTNANTACTTATAGTTTAATTTGGTCNCATCCACCTTTCACAGGAAGCTCAATCTTACTNAACAACNGATTGACNNCATCTTGTGTCTTGGCTTCAGCNGCCTTCATTATAAGCTTTGGNTTTAAGTGTTCTGCAAATAAATTNATAAANCTNATTGCATACCTACTCAGAATCATGCCTCTTCTAAAGCCAAAATAAGTGGTGCATTTGGGNAAAATATTTTCACCACTCACAGCTATGAAGTCTTCATGATCNTCGCACTCNTAAGCCATNCCTGAAATCACCCCTATNCCCATNCCCATTTTCACATAGGTTTTNATGATATCTGCATCACGTGCAGCAAAAACAATATTGGGAATAAGNTTTTTTTTGTTAAAAGTCTCAGTAAAACTGGTGTCTGGNCCAACACTAAATGCATAGGTTACAAGAGGCTCTTTGGCTANACGACGAATGGTAAGTTTCTTTAGATCCTTTTTTATTGGATGATCTAAAGGAGCNATAATTGCATTGAACCAATGATAGGCTGGAAGAAGAACGAGATCANNNCTTACTCCCTCAAGATCAGTTGCTATAGCTAANTCAACTTCATTTNNTATNACCATTTCTCTGATTTGCTCAGANGATCCTAATTTTAATTCTAACTTAACCTTNGGAAAGTCNTCTTTNAAGACCTGNATNACTTCAGGAAGAATATANCTAGCTTGTGCACTAGTAGTGGCTAANGTGAGAACNCCTTCATCTANATCTGATATCTGATNGCTTAATAATTTTATATTATNTACATCCTGCAAAATNTTCTTTGCATACCAAACAACNTCTTCNCCAAAAGAAGTTAGNGCNGTNATCTTTTTNCCTTTACGTGCAAAAATAAAAGCGCCCAANTCATCTTCAAGCAGTTTTATTTGCTTGCTTATTCCAGGTTGNCTNGTNTTNGATGATTCTGCTGCCTTAGTTATATTAAGTTTATTATCAACAATAGAGAGCAGGTATTTAAATTGAGTAAGCGTCATAACAAAAAATAAGATATAAAGGAATTATTATAACAATAAGTTATATATTTTTTTTCTTAAGATTTTATTATTTTTGTCTAAGGTCTGCCTTCAACTACAATTGCTTCATACATGATTCCTTCCTTGAAAAAACCAGGCCATTGAGCGCCTATTCTTGGATTGTTCATCAAGACTAATGGGAAACATTCGCTGAGTTTTGCGGGTTCTCTTATGGTTGAAGTCATTAAATAGCAAAACATCTGAGCACCTTCATCACCCTCAACCCACCAAGATCCCTTATATTCTAAATCTGATTTTAATTGACCCCCTCGATCAAAATACATGTCAACATCAAACTGTTCGGGTATTTGTATGGTGTACCTAATCGTTGCATTAAATAGATTGGTCCAATAGCCCGGTTCCGCATCAGTTTCTTCAGCTGTTTGTGAAAAACTAAAAGAAGCAATAATAAGGCCAAGAATTGAAGAAATTATAAAAGTTTTTCTCATAAATCTTATTATGACATATTTATCAAAATAAGATTATTTGAAGAATTTAGCCAAGGCGCTGCCAAAATTTTCATGATCAACGAGAAAAGAATCATGGCCGTTGATCGAAGGAAGTTTTAATAGTTCTACGCTATATTTCTGATTTGAAAAGGCATTGTAAAGGTCCTCCTGACACTGAAATGGGAAAATATAATCCTCCTCAACGCCTATAATTAGAATTCTATTAAGGTCAAGATTTGCAACTTTCTCTCCAATGTCATGAGAATCTTCAGTAAAGTCAAAAGCATCGATAGCATTTGATAAATACAAATATGAATTAGGGTCAAAATCACTGATAAAGTCATCCGATCTTCGCTTTAAGTAATCTTGAATTTGAAATCTATTGCCAAATAAATCTGCCCCTTCAGCAATATTTTGAATGAGTTTTCTTCCAAACCTTTTGTTCCATTCAGTTGGAGATCGATAGGTGATCATTCCTAAAAACCTAGCATGCTTCATTCCCTCAAGTGGAAGATCATCTACATTATAGTTGCCCTCTTTCCAGTCAGGATCAGAGGTAATCATTGATCGTTGCAAAGATCTCAGAGCAATAGAAAAAGGTCTGGATGATGACGCAGCTGAAATTAAAACAAGTTCATTTGCAATATTTGGATATTGGTTGATTAAACTCAATGCGGTCATACCACCCATAGAAGGACCTACAATTGCCTTGAGCCTTTCTATACCAAGACCATCAATTACTGGCTTTATTGAGGAGGCAATGTCTTCAATGCTTATTTCAGGAAAACTGAGTCTGTATCTTTTCCCTGATTCTGGATCCTTGCTTGAAGGCCCAGATGAGCCAAAACAACTGCCTAAGGAGTTAACGCAAATAACAAAATACTCATTCGTATCAATGGGCTTATCTTTGCCTACAATATTCTCCCACCAACCTGGGCTGCTATCGTCTGCAGTTGATGCAATATGAGCCGAAGGTGATAAACCAGTTGTAACAAGTATTGCATTATTTTTCTTAGTGTTTAATGTTCCCAAGGTTTCATAAACAATAGTAAGAGGATCACTAAATACAGATCCATTTTTAAAAATAAATGGTGGTTCGATGATTACCGATTTTTTTGCTATATCGTTCATTTGATAGTCGTATTATCTAATAAAGCTATTTATGAAAACCAAATAAATAATTATTTATATAGATCTAAAAAATCTAAGGGATTAGACAGAAAGGGATTAAAATATCATCAAATATAACCTTGTAACATTCCTAAATGAATACCTTGAGTACAAATGATTTATAACGACATAATTGAGACCATTGGTAAAACCCCAATCGTCAGAATCAATAAGATGGGTCCCGAGGATCANAATATCTTTGTTAAATGCGAAGCATTCAATCCTTTAGCTTCTGTCAAAGACCGATTGGCAATTGCGATTATCAGCGATGCTGAAGAATCAGGAAAATTAAGCCCGGGACAAACTGTAGTTGAAGCGACCTCAGGAAACACAGGTATTGCCCTAGCTATGGTCTGTGCTGCTAGAGGCTATCCATTTGTGGCTACTATGGTCGAAACCTTTTCTATTGAACGAAGAAAAATTATGAAAGCTTTGGGTGCAAAAGTCATCCTGACCCCAGCTGAGAAACGCGGTACAGGAATGGTGAATCGAGCTAAAGAGTTNGCAGAAAAGCACGGATGGTTCCTGGCTGATCAATTTCAAAATCCTGCAAATCCAGAATATCATCGTAAAACGACAGCAGTGGAAATCATCAATGATTTTAAGAATAGGAAGCTAGATTACTTCGTTAGCGGATGGGGCACAGGCGGAACTATCACAGGTGTGGGTGAAGTTCTCAAGGCAGAAAGATCAGACATAAAAATAGTTGCTATTGAACCAGAATTAGCCCCTTTATTATCTAAAGATGAATGGCAACCTCATAAAATACAGGGATGGACTCCGGATTTTATCCCTACCATTCTTGAAAAAGGAGTAATCGATAAAATTGTTACTGTCGATGACGAAGCATCTATAGAGACCGCCAAAGATCTAGCAAAAAAAGAAGGTATATTCTGTGGCATTTCTTCGGGAGCAACTATGCAAGGCGCTTTAAAAATTGCCGAAGGTGCGCCTAAAAATAGCACCTTTTGTGTAATGCTGCCTGATACTGGAGAGAGATATCTTTCGTCCCCTCTTTTTGAAAATATATCTGAAGACAGCGATGATGATTGGTTAGCCACTCAATAGTTTATTACTTCTAAGTCACTTCTCCCCTACACAAAAAACATGTTAATCGATACTAAAATGTATTAGGTTATTATCATCCTATTTATGAGAACTCTTTTTAAAATTATATCTTGGCTAATTTTGTTGCTTATGGCTTCGTTAGTAACATATGTAACCTACTTGTATCTCCAGAATCCGGTTGTGATATCAAGACTCGGTGGAGTAATGATGGGCAACAGTCCAGGTATCCCAGAATTAGTTACCGCTAAGAATGGTTACCCCCTAATACAGGCAACGTCTAAATCCATCTCCAAAGAATCAATCGAGTCAGCGATCAAATTTGCCGAAGAAACTGATTCCCATGCATTACTTATATTTCATAAGAATGAAATTCAACTAGAACATTACTTTCCTGAATATTCAAAAGAATCTATTACAAGCACAGCTTCTATGCATAAATCTGTTTTAGCGATATTGATAGGCATAGCGATAGAACAAGGTTACATAGAAAGCATTGATCAACCGGCATCGGACTTCTTAACTGAATGGTCGAATGATCAAAGAAACCAGATTACCATTCGACAAATGCTTCAACAATCTAGCGGTATTGATTACCCTGAATTTTCATTTCATCCTTTGGGCGAATGGAATGAAATGGTTGTGGGTGATGACGTAATGAAAATTACTCTCAATCAAATGTATGAAAAAGATCCAGATACTGAATTCGCTTACAACGGCATTAACCCTCAAAATCTAGGCCTTCTATTACAAAGAGCAACCGGCCAGAGGTACTCAAATTATTTGTCAGAAAATTTTTGGCAACATCTGGCGGAAAAGGATTCCTATGTCATTTTGGACTCTGAGAAAAATAAAATGCCAAGAATGTTTTGCTGCCTAGATGCAATAGCAAAAGACTGGCTGAGAGTTGGGATATTAATTCTTAACAAAGGAATATTAAATGAAAAACGAATTGTATCAGAATCATGGATTAAGCAAATGACATCATCCTCACAATTAAACCCAAATTATGGTTATTTAACTTGGCTGGGAATGGAACATCAAGAACGAAGAATCTATAATATAAAGAGTACAGCAACTGGCTTTCATAGTGAGCCCTATATCGANAAGGATGTCATTTATTTTGATGGTTTTGGTGGGCAAAGGGTCTATATTATTCCTTCTCAGGAGCTTGTTATTGTCAGGACGGGAGCTATAAAAATGGACTGGGATGATGCCAAGTTACCGAATATAATTAGTAAGGGGATATTATGATAAAACGTTTTATAAAAAAGACACTTAAATGGACAGCCATTGCTCTAGCCTTGTTGATAGCCACCACTTATGTGCCAGCAACCATGGGAGCTTACGGGTTATTCTGGGAGCGCTGGACAACATCAATTCTAGGNAATCCATTAAGCCCAAGATTCTCTTGGTATAAACCTCTAGAATTGACGGCAGGGAATTTTACTGAGCCATTAGCCACAATAACCACTGATGAGAGTGGGATCCCCATGGAAGTCTTTGAGGCTGCTAGTAAATACGCAGAAGAACATAAGAGTAAGAGCTTAATTGTTCAACATAAAGGCAATATTGTCTATGAGGATTATTGGAAAAATACGCAAGGGGATTCACTCTTTGGTCTTCACTCACTGACGAAAACAATGAATGCGCTACTTATGGGTCATGCCATTGAAGANGGTTTTATTGAATCTGTGGATATTCCTGCCAGTAATTTTATAAACGAATGGAAAGGCACTGAAAAAGAAAATATTACCATCCGAGATCTTCTTAACATGGCGGGAGGACTCAAAGAAGATTATAATTTCTCACCCACTTCTCAAAGAATACAAAGAATCATGGGGACAGACATTACAACTGCTGCCATTGTGGTTCCTGTTGCTGCTCCAGCCGGTACTGTTTTTTCTCATGTTAATCCGAACAGTCAAGCGCTTGGGATTATTATTCAACGAGCAACCGGGCAACGATATGGCGAATACTTTTCTACAAAGATTTGGCAACCACTTGGAGCAAGAGATGCCTACTTCTTTGTGGATCAAGAAGGGGGGATGGTGCATGCCGATTGTTGCATGTGGGCCTCCATCAGAGACATGGTTCGTGTGGGCGAGATGTTATTAAATAAAGGGGTTTTTAATGGCAAGCAGATACTACCAGCTGGTTGGGTTGATGAAATGATTGTTCCTTCAAAAGCCAATGTTAATTACGGAATGCAGATCTGGTTAGGCAATGAATATACTAAAAATAGACCTTATGATGCAAGATCAGAGGCTTTCTCCAATATACACAATGAACCCTATAAAACTGAGGATGTTTTTTATATGGATGGATTAGGCAAACAAAGACTTTATATGGTGCCCTCGAAATCTTTGGTAATTCTTAGGACTGGAGATAATTCTCGTGAATGGGATGATGCTATGTTACCCAATCTTTTTATTGAGGCCTTGAAATGAAAATAGCAATTCTAGGTGCCGCTTACACAGGCTTTGCTGCTGCCAAGCATTTTAAAAAACTAGGTCATTCGATAACGGTTACCACCACCAAAGAATCCAGAGTTGAAGAGCTACAAGCGGTTTCTGATGAAGTTATGGTGATGGTTGGTAGCGATCGAGAAAAGATGGCTGCTCTTCTTGAGGATCAAGATATTCTAGTATTAACCGTAGCAGGAGGCATGGTTGAAAGAGACGGTAAAACTGTCATGGATGCTGATCTTTATCGAGACGCCTACGTTGGAACGGCGGAAAGTGTTGTCGAGGCAATAAACTCGGGTGCAAAAGTTAAACAAATCATTTTTACTAGCTCACTAAACGCTTATGGAGATGCTCATGGTGAATCGAGTATTGATGAAGAAGTAACGGCCAATCCCTTAAATCCTTTTCAAGAAGTCTATATTGAGACCGAAAATTTATTGTCAGCTCTAGCAAATGGAGATATGCCTGTATGTATTTATAGAACAGGCACTATCCATGGTCCAGGGCGTGAGTGGAAAAATCAACTAAAAATGATGGCAGGACAGCCTATCCCATTTGATGGCTCATCGGATGCTATGATCATTCATCGAGATGATGTGGTTCAAGCTATCGATCTTGCTATAGAGAAAAAATTCTCAGGCTTATTTAATCTCTTTAATGAGGTTTCATCTTCAAAATCAGAATTCTTTGCTCAAGTGTGTGATGAAAATGGTTATGATCATGTTCAATGGCTTAATCTTAGCCCGGGCCCTAAAAATGTTTCTAACGAAAAGATTAAGGCTAATGGATTAACGTTTCTAGATCCTGATGCGAAGAGAGATTCTGANAATCTACTCGATTAGATTCTCTGGCAAAGCGTAAGCAATTAACTCGTCACTGATGCCATTTGGATAGTTCCACATATGACCTCCGGTTGCTATAACTACGTATTGTCTTCCGTTGGCCATATAAGTCATAGGAGTGGCCATGGCTGCAGTCGGAGCTTTAATTTCTAATAATTTTTCACCGGTCTCTATATCAAAAGCACGGAAACGCTCGTCTGCTGTGGCGCCAATAAAAATAAGACCTCCTGCGGTGGTAATAGCTCCTCCTGCAAAAGGAGTTCCCCATTCAAAGCCAATAGGCAAAGGGCTCAGTTTATCGATCTTACCGAATGGCTTTTTCCATAAAATTTCCCCTTCTANCATGTCAACAGCAACCAACATTGACCAAGGAGGCTCAGTACAAGGCGTATAGAGAGGCGATAAAAGAGGTTTTTGTTGAAGGCCGTATTTAGTGCCTTTTATAAGTCCTGGTGGACCCATAGGGTTTCCTGCCATTGGTGTTTTAGCTAAAGCCTTATCCACATTTTCTTCAGGTATCAATTTCACATAAAAGGGCACCTGGGCCACAGGCACAATTAATATATTACGCTCCGGATCAAACGCNCCCCCTCCCCAATTGGCTCCTCCGCCAACCTGTGGATACATAATAGAGCCTTTAGTTGACATGGGTGTGAACATTCCTCCATGCCTTGCTGAAGCGATCATCTCTCTGCAAGCTTCTCTTTCATATGGTGTAACTCCCCACGCGTCATCGGGCGATATTCCCTGTCTAACAAGGGGTGGTGGCTTGACTGGAAAAGGTTGAGTCGGTGATAATTGATCGCCTAAAATTCCNTCAGTCGGAACTTCTCTTTCTTCAATATCAAAATAGGGTTCACCGTTGTCCCTATGAAAAGTATAAACCATGCCGGTTTTTCCTAGTGCAATAACGATAGGACGTTTACCGTTCTCAGTGGTTATGTCTACCAACAAAGGGTGCGATGGTAAATCCCAATCCCAGATATCATGGTGAATAGTTTGATAATGCCAAGCTAGCTCACCAGTTTGTGCACGCAATGCTAACACTGAATTAGCATAACGATTATCACCCGGTCTTAGTCCTCCATAAAAATTTGGTGAGGCGCTAGCTGTGGGAATAAATACTAAATCTCGTTGGCTATCTACAGACATGGTTGTCCAAACATTGGCTCCACCAACCGTATAAGGGAGTGACTCACTGGATTCTGGGTCTCTGATCAAAGTATCAAAAGACCATAGAAATTCTCCAGTNACAGCATCAAAACCTCGAACAGCCCCATTGACTGAGCTTGCATCTTTAAATTTATTTCCTGTGCCTCCTATAATCACCACTCCATTGACAACTGCGGGCGGTGATTTAAGTTGCATCGCTTGAATTTGGTTGGTTGGTTCAATTTGCTTAATATAAGGCAAGACATCAACCACGCCCTGTGACCCAAATTCTGAACAAAGAGTGCCACTGATGGCATCAACAGCAATTAGTCTTTTATCATTGGCAGCGAGAAACAGGCTATGAGCACACAATTCATTCAGCTCTTTATTGGGATTCTTCCATTGAGCTAATCCTCGGCAATTAAATCGCCCTGCGAACGGTCGCAAATCAATTTTTGGATCATATGACCAAACTTTTTTTCCCGTTGCTCCATCAAGGGCGATTATTTCATTAAAGGGAGTGCAAAAAACCAAAAACCCTCCTGCTTCCTCTGGCAATACTATCGGAGTGACTTGAAACCCCACTAATTTTTTTAAAAACGAGAATTGCTCTGGAATCCGATCTAAATGGCCCGTTTTATATGTCCATGCTACTTCTAGATTATTAATATTNTCTCGATTAATTTGATCCAAATGAGAATACCTAGAGCCGCCTTCATCGCCACCATACTGGGGCCAATCACTATCTTGAGAGAAACCAGTTGTTGTAATTAATAAACTGAATAAAAAAACCCAAGGCATTAGAGAATTTTGATGTGTGTTATTCCAATACATTAATTTAAATACCATGTTAAAAAATACTGGGTAGGTTTCCCTACCCAGTGTTATATCGAACAGTCCTAAAAGGACCCAGTGTTTACATATATTGTTCTCTGTACCAATCGTTGATATCGTCCCCAGTGGTTAATAAAACATCATCATGGCTTGCAATGTATTCAAAAGCACGCTTTAGATGTTTAAACTTATTGGGTTGTCCAACATGAAAAGTATGGAGACAAACAGGCATACATCGAGCATTTGTTGCACCCTCTTCATAGAGAACATCAAACTGATCAACAATCATATCGCCAAATGCCTCAGAAGAAACGCCGACTCCAGAGTGTCCTAAAAAGGCTGGAATATCATTTAATTCAACCGTGTAGGGAACCGCAATTAAATTATTGTTTGGCGTATTAAATCTGAACGGATGGTCATCTGCCGTGTAATCACAAAGATATTCCACGCCATTCTCTTCGAGGATTCTTGGCGTATTATCCGTGTGAGTTAAGAAAGGACTTAACCATCCTTTCGTTTTTTTACCTAAAGCTTCTTCCATCGTCTTACAAACAGTGCTTATGATCTCACGCTCTTTTTCTTCGGGCAAAGGAGTATGTCCCCCCTCACCATCAGGTGGATTACCAATAAAATTGGCTGGTGCATTATTTATTCCGTGTCCAATGAAAGCCCAATCTCTGGCAAGTGCTTCTTCAGTTATTCTAGGGTACTCTCTGATAATTTCAGAGTTAAGACATACGGTGCCTCGCATCCCAAGTTTATCCATTAATTCCATCATTCTCCATAGACCCACTCGGTTGCCATAATCTCTCCAACCGTAATTCAACGGATCAGGAGAAAAGGCAGCTGTGCCAGGGATAAGTGATGTACCCGCAATGGCTGCAGGAAAATGTTCTATATTGATATAAGGCATCACTGCCACCCGAGCGCCATCAGGCAACTTGAAAGGTTCCCGATCAATGATCGGAACATAATCATAATGTTTACTTTGTGTTAATTCGCTCATTATTACTCCTCTAATTTATATTAATTTTCTATAAGCTATTTAGATAACCCATGGCTTGTTCTTTACTAATAACATCTCCGTATTTCGCATTGATGTCAAATAAGTTAGCTTCATGAGGTCCTTCAGCTCTATCCCCTATACATTCTCTTACACAGATGGGCCTGAACCCATGCTGAACTGTATCAACCGCCGTGGCTCTAATACAACCTGAAGTTGTGCAACCGGTTATGATCAGAGTATCAACACCCATACCATTCAATGTTGCAACTAAAGAGGTCCCAAAAAAAGCACTAGCATATTGTTTTACAATCACAATCTCGCCTTCTGCTGGTTCCACGCCCTCACAGAACTCTGCATAGGGATTACCCAGAACTAAATCTTTTAATACTGGTGCTTTTTTTATCCAGACACCACCATCTTGAAGATGCGGCTGTGTATACAAAACCCTTGTGTGAATGATTGGCACGTTTTTGGATCTAGCCAATTCCAAAATATCAGGCATTTGAGCGACACAGTCGATAACACCAGGAGCATACAAATCTGAACCTTCTGTTGTATAACCTTGTAATAGATCTATGACGATTAATGCTGATTTTTTTCCAAAGCCAAGTCCAGTGTCCCAGACGCCAGCATAATTTTCTTGTGTCGATTCATCTGACATATTGAAATCTCCT
>PAVC01000068.1 GCA_002713885.1 Fidelibacterota bacterium | reverse complement strand
TTCTTACAAAATAATTCTTTATTAATTAATGATACTCGTAATACCTTCGCCGGCTATTTTAAAATATAAATCAGCATTTTCACTTTGCACGAATCAACCAAATTATTTTTCAAGGAATATGAATAATAAAATGAATAGAAAAAAACTGGAATTACTAAATTTATTAAAAACACACTGGTTGTGGATATGGTTCTGGCGTGTAACTCTGGTCGTTTCTCTCTCCTACGCTTGGTATTGCTTCTACGTCCCCTCCAACAGCATCGTTTGGGCTGACAACTTCACTTCGGCTCAATATAAAGCTAGCCAATCAGATAAGCCTATCATCCTCTTCTTCACCGGCAAGTGGTGCGTTCCATGTAAGGTTATGAAACGCAACGTCTGGGCAGATGATCAAGTGACCAAAATTGTCAATTCATCGTTTATACCATTAACTATTGATGTGGATGATCCTGACCACGCTGCCATTTTAACTCGCTACAACAATGACAATGGAGTTACACCAATCACGATCGTTACCGATCCAAACGGAAATGCTTTGCAATGGCGAGTAGGGGGAATCGGCAAATCAGAATTTCTTGAACTACTGCGGGAATCAAGTTCAATTGCCATTAATACTATATAGTATTTTTAACCCCCCCCCTCATATTGGAGGGTATTGTAGGGTAATTATTTGTAGATTTGGATAATCTTAGGAGGTCATATGATATTAAAAACATTATTTAGTATAGCACTCTTCTTTACTGGTGGACATGTAATAGATACTAAACTCGGATTACATCATTATAGTGATAAGGATTATGAAGAAATTTTTTATCTAAAAAACAAGGCATCAATTTCTAAGAATTGTGTCAGACATTCCGAAAATGAAGATATTAAAAAAATGAGACGTTCTAAAACTGATGGTGGAAGTGAAACTATATATAAAATAACTAAAAATGAGGAAAAAGATTCTTCAAAAGAAACTTCAGTAGAAAAAATATCTTCGTAGAATTTTTTATATAGAATTAAAATGCCTCTGGCTAATAAAACCTCACACTAGTGAGGTTTTATTGTTTGTGGGATGATGGGTAGATTTGTCCATGCAAAGATATTTATCATTATTACTATTTGTTGGCTTGATTTGGGGACAGTGTGATTTTAATAGTGATGGGCAATTAGATTCTTTGGATATTGCTGATGAAGTTGATTGCATCTTGGTAAACTGCTTTGATGGTTCCCAATGTGATTTCAATAATGATGGCGACATAAATATATTCGATATATGTGCAACAGTAGATTGTGTTATCGATGATTGTTGGAATAATGATTTATTTACTCTCCATAGTAGTATAAATTTTAAAAATATACCCGGAGGATCTATGACAATGGGTGAAAGCGAAAGCAGTTATCAGGGGCCACCAGGTGGATATGACGCTTATTTACATGAGGTGACATTAAATTCTTTTCAAATGAGTGAGACAGAGATTACAAATGAGCAATATGTTCATTTTTTAAATGGAGCTTTTTTATCTGGGTTATTGGAAGTTCAGATTGAAACCAATCCTGGACCAAACATGGGAGATCTTCTTGTATTCGGTTCAGAAGAAGCCCCTGAAGAATATAGAGGAATGGCTCTATACAACTTAAGCGGAACTAGAGTGATGAAGGATCATGATAATGCTGATGGAGACGATGATTCATTTACTGGAGTGATAGAACCAGAGAACCCATTGAATATTGCATATATAGGTTATGACGAATTAAATGTTACAAATGAATGGTTTTATGTTAAGAATCCTGCAGATTCTGAAGAATTTAATTGGTTAGAACTAACCAATTATTACAATTATAGTGATCAATCACACCAATTCGATATATCTGTTTTATTTAATGATTATAATGAGTGGGAAGAATTAGAAGATTTCCCTAATAATCTACCAACATTATTGGAAGTCAGTCATTGGCCTGCAACATTTATCAAATGGTATGGTGCAAAAGCATTTACATTATTTTATGATGTTAAATTACCTACAGAAGCACAGTGGGAGTTTGCAGCAAGGGGAAGTGTAGGCTTTATCTATTCCACAGCAGATGGAAATGTTTATGGTGATGGCACAAGTGCTATTTGGAATTTTTTAGGAGAAAATCCTTCTCGAGGTCATGTTTTAGATGCAAAAATAAATGAACCTAATCCTTATGGTTTATATAATATGGCAGGCAATGTTTGGGAATGGATTGAAGATTGGTATAACTCTGACTATTACAATGAATCTGCTAATGCCATAGACCCTGTTAACACTGTTGATAGTGGATTAAAAGTCAGAAGAGGAGGATCTTGGAATTATCATCAAGCCACATTAAAAGCGTCAGCTAGAGCGAAAGATGAGCAATTTAAAGGAAATGATCATTTTGGATTTAGAATAGCACAATAAAATGGTTGAAACATATTTGGAGTAATTTTTTGTAGATTTGGCGTATGAGGGAATTTCTAAAAAGGAATGGCGATAAATTAGTCCTAATAATTCCACTATTGTGGTTGAGTATAGATTGGCTTATAGATGGTCGAATTATTGCATTCATACTTACATTTATATTCATTTTTGTTGTTATCGGTTGGTTGGAANAATAATNATTAAGAANATTGATCNATTGCCATTATTTTTTTAATAAATAATAAAGGAGGACAAGATGTCTTTTTTAAAAACATTGCAAAAAGTTGAGCATATTATTCTTGGTGATAAAAAAGAGNGTATTAAGTCTAAAGATCATTGGAAGAAATATCGTAAAACAAAGATCAAACAAAATATTCAATAATGAAGTCCCANCTTCGTGGNGTTTATTTTTCAAGTGATGTATTAAGNTGAAAGAAANAATTATTANCAATGATTAAAAGGATTGANAATTTTTTTGATGANTGATAGAATAAACTAATAAAATGGAGAGGTTAAATATGTCATTAAAGGTATTAACTCAGCTATCTCATTTTATAACAATGATGTTTGGAATAGCATTAGGCATGACTCTATGCATACTATATCAACACATGGTACAAATAATTATTTTTGACTTATCTCCAATAATTCTATTAATTATTTTTNTTAGTGGATGTTTGAGAGTATATACCTTGTTTTTATGGAAAAAAGGTAATTANAACCATAAACTTTTAAATGATTNAATATCATGCCTCTTAATCTTCGGNCTTTATATTTATTATTGTTTATGATTTTTCAGGCTATACTATTAGGCCAAAATCAGTTTGGCAGGATTTTTATCGAAAATGTTAATCCATTACTAATTAATAATACTAAAGAGGATACAGTAAAAAAACAGACGATAATATCAGACCAGATAATTATTGATGAACAGATTGCAGATACTATCACTACTGAACCTAAGATAACACCTGTTGAGTCTATAGAAAAAAATATAGTCATCATAGATAATNCAGATNCAGCCAAGNCAATAGCTAGTTCTAATAAACCTGTTACTATAAAAACAAAAAACAAGAAAACAATTAAACTGAAAACAGTTTTACCTCTAGATAGTGTCGTAGTTGAAAAAAGTTTATTCTATACGATTGATAATAGTCAAAAGTATAATGGAAGAATAATCGATAAATGGGAAAACGGTAATAATAAGATTGACATAAGAATTAAGGATGGCTTAAAACATGGCGCATCAAAGGAATGGTTTGCTAGCGGACAAAAAATGAAAACAAGTGTCTGGAAAAATGGTGTCATGCATGGATATTCAAGAGAGTGGTATGATAATACTCAGGTCAAGTCAAAGGGAAAGTATCTTTTTGGAAGAAAACATGAAACATGGTTTGAATATTTTCCTAATGGACAAACAGCTAAAAAAATTAGTTATAATGATGGNGTNCCAAATGGATTAATCACCACTTGGTATTCTAATGGTCAGAAACAAGAAAAAGGTTCCGTAATCAAACAATCTGTTGAAAATAACTTATTGTTATATAAAAAAATAGGCACCTGGACAAAGTGGCATTTGAATGGTCAAAAGAAGGAAAAAGGTGCATACATCAATAGTCAGAAAAATGGAATATGGGTAGAATGGTATGAGAATGGAGAAAAGAAATCANNGGGTCAGTATGTANAAAATAAGAAACAAGATATTTGGACATATTGGTATGATGACGGCAATAAAAAAACAAAAGGTGGATATGATAATGGGGACTTAAATGGTCAATGGGTTCGCTGGTACGAGTGGATCTGGAGAAATGCAGCGGGTTATACTGCGCAAGATAATAAGACCTCTTACACTACATGGTATATTGATGGTCAAATTCAAACAACTGAGAACTGGGATAAAGGGAAAAAAAATGGTATCTGGACTTGGTGGAATAAGGATGGATATATTGATAGTACTGGAAAATATTTTAATAATACAAAAAATGGTAAGTGGACAGTATGGGATTCCACATTGCAGGCGCAGCTTGAGATAAGCTGGGAAAATGATAAAAAAATTGGAAAGATTATCCATCCATCCAAAAAACGTAAAAAAAATAAATCTATTGTAATTATAGAAGATGGTGAAAGAACTGAATGGTATGCTGATGGAAAATTAAAATCAAAAAAAAGTTATGTGAATGGAAAGAGACATGGAAAATGGATATACTGGTATGCTAATGGAAACAAAAGGCTAAAATCATCGTATTACCAAAATAAAAAAAATGATAAGTGGACATATTATTATTCAGATGGAAACAATCGCATCAGCGGTACATATAAAAAAGGTAAAAAAGAAGGGAAATGGACAATTTATTATGTTAAAGGCAGCAGAGAGAAAGAGACTCACTGGAGNAATAATNTTCTAAANGGAAAGTATAGAGAATGGTATAAAAATGGTCAGGTAAGAGTTAATGGAGTATATAAAATGGGAATAAAGAATGGGAAATGGGAATATTGGTANCAAGATGGCATAAAAAGGTTAGAAGATATTTATGAAAATTCTCAAAAAACTGACAATGATGATAATTTGATTGGTNGCCTGATTAATTAATATTAATCAATCAGCTGGATGCTATATTAAT
Organism: Fidelibacterota bacterium; assembly: GCA_002713885.1. Classification (GTDB taxonomy): domain Bacteria; phylum Fidelibacterota; class Marinisomatia; order Marinisomatales; family UBA1611; genus TMED80. The sequence goes on along the minus strand of PAVC01000068.1, from coordinate 13,401 downwards.
CATATGAGAATAAATAGTTTTATCAATCCTATACCACCCATGGGTATATATGAGACTCTTTATGCCTTTCAGAATTCGTTTGGTAAATACATGGGTAGTCCTGGGACACATCCTTGGAGCCAGGGATATCCATTAACAACTCAATTACCTGGCGGTCCCAAAATGCCAGAAACTATAAATATTAATCCAGAAGACTTAAAATATCCAAAGGCATGGGGAATACCATCTCTACGAAAAACAATAGCAGCNTATTATAATCATTATTATGATGCCGNTATTGATTACGAAAATGTAATGATATTTGCCGGTGGTCGTCCGGGGCTTCTAGCTATACTAACATTATTATATGATGATATTCAAATTCAAGTTGCATCAACTGAGTACACTCCGTATTACGATATGCTTAAACTAACAAAGCGTAATTATTCAATAGTAGAAAGCGGAGTTCATAATAATTTTTTTCCNTCNGTNAGTGATTATAAAGGAGANAATGNCCCAAAAAGAAANTTAATATTACTTAGTAACCCTTGTAATCCTACTGGNATTACGAGATCTGGAGATGATTTAAACGCATTAGTAGCGGAGTCNATNAATAGTGATACAGGGTTATTAATTGATGAGGCTTACGAATTATTTCATAGCCCACCAATTAGTGCAGCCAAATATTTAAAATCAATCAATGGTTCAAACTTGTTTATAGCTGGTGCGGCTACGAAAGGTTTCCAGGCACCTGGCATCAGAGTTGGATGGGTTATTGCATCCCGCCACCATATAAAAATCTTAGGTAATTTTTCCTCTTTTGGGATGGGAGGCGTGTCCAGGCCNTCACAGCTGTATGCTGAAAAATTATTTGATAGATCTAGGACAGACCTTGCTGTCAATGCTATTCCAGATTATTATTCTAACCAGAGACGAAAATACGGAGAGGCATTTAAAAAGCTTGATCTAGAACTGTTTTCAGGTGTGGGTGGGTTTTACCATTGGTGTAGACTGCCAGATGGCCTAGATGCAGAAAAGTTTAATCAGGCTCTTTTTAAACATGGCGCAGCAATCCTTAAAGGGACAGACTGTGATATGAAAAGATTAGGCAAAGANTCTTCNTTAAAANANTTTTTTCGNTTTTCTTTTGGNCCTNTANANNAANANACNTTTGAATCAGATATNAANATAATNAAANAAGTATTNAANAATNNTTAATNANAAGGAANANAAAAAATGGATATAACATTTATNGCNTGGGCNTTTTTATTCTCNGTATTGGGTTATTATTTATATGANAATTTNTATNTNAANTCTTCAGNCTCTAGNNCNCNTGATANTGANGAAGAAGAGTAAAAANNATNAATAATAANTAATTATTCTAATTAAATCTTTCGCTTTTGACTTTCAAATATTTCTAATAATATTAAGCATGCGTAGACAATTAATTGCTATCATTGTCCTAGTGGGCTTCGTCTTCTCTCAAGAAGGCAGACCATTTGAGATTACAGTGACACCAAGATATGTAGATGAAAAGAGGATCGTTGTAAACGTTCAGTTGACGAACCTGACAAACAAGCCTCTAGACTATTTAGAAGGATTCTTACTGGAAAGAAGTTCAGCTAGAAAACTATTAGAAGAGAAGAGAGTTATCCTAACAGCGGGATATGAGGCATCCTTAGAGACAGGNTTTGCTTCTACAAGGAGCGTTGCATACTCGGTTGGCAAGGGTAAGCCAAATACTTATGAGTTTGTTATATCTAAGCTNAAGTTTTTTGGAGAATCAAAAATATTTACCTGGCATCCAAAAGCTGGATATATTCGTATAGAGTAGTCAAAGAAAAAACTATCAAAACTATTTAAACCCCTGGCATACCGCTGGGGGTTTTTTATATAATAACATTACTGTGGAGGCAATAATGAAGGGNATCATATTCATTCTAACATTAACCATTATGCAGGCTAATAATCTTAGGCTCGTACAAGATTATTATGATAATAGAATACCAAAAAAGGTTTATACGTATAAAGAGAGTTCCAATAAATTAATTTTGAAAGTGAGCACATCTTATTATAAAACTGGTCAAATCAGTTATAANGTAGAGTACGATGCTAAAGGTTTAAATAGCCGAAAGANTTGGTGGCATAATAACGGAAATAGGAGCAAAATGATTACATTTAAAAATGGGCAGATTGACGGTGTATGGATAACCTGGTCCTATGATGGTATCAAAACAAGGGAACGATTATATAAAAATGGATCAATGATTAATGAGCGTGTTTATTAAGNGGTATTTTATTTAGATTGACTTTTCACATGATCGATTTTTAAAGTAAAAATTATTAGTTGTATATTTAGTCAGGGTATATAGCTCTACATATGGAATTATTTAAAATAAAATCCAGCATTGATGAGAGAGCCAATGCATTAACCTATCAGATTTCTACGGTTAGCACAGTCTTCTCTGGGCATATTGTAAAAAATTATCAATTATCCTACCAGCAGCATTTAAGACTCATACTTATTTCTACGGCTCAGCAGATTCATTTAATTGACAGACTACTATGTGAAAATAATTTAAAGAATCGTAAAGCGATTATTCATAGAGTATTTATTGGCCAAGCAAGAATGATCGCAGGGTTATGGCCACAATTTTATGAGCAAGGTTCATTAGAATTTTTCTCAGATAAGCAGTTAGAGTATATGCAATACCCTAAAATAACTGAAAACAATGATATAAATTATCCTAGNGNGACTCTTTTGTGGGAGTTTGGNNAGGAAATAGCATTAAATAGTAATAATCAGCAAAATCANCAGGTTATTATGATCACAATGGGTACATATAAATTTTATTATACCAATAACTCTGAGATAATGGAGTTTATAATAGCATAATTATTATCTGATAANGGATATGAAAATGAAAAAAATTATAATAAAGTTCTTATTTATTCTTGTTTGTGTTCCTGCATTAATTTTTTCTCAACAGCAGAGATTAATGTATGAAAAATTAATTGAAAAAAAAGGGATAATGTATTCTACTGGTAAGAAACCTTATACAGGACGGGTATTTGATAATTATAGGATGAAAGGAAGAAAGCTTACTGGTGAATTCCGTAATGGTAAGAAGCATGGTAATTGGACATATTGGAAGGAAAATGGAAAAACAGATAGAGAAGAATCTTATTTCGAAGGGAATAAAAACGGTAATTGGGTGTATTACAATGATGACGGAATAAAAGAAAGAGTTGAGAAATATGAAAAGGGTAAGGACACTGGCCATAAGATATTTTNTTATGACAATGGGAAAAAAGAAAAAGAGGAGTTTCATGTCAAAGGTTTAAGAAATGGGAAATGGACAACATGGTACNATAATGGGAAAAAAGAAAAAGAGGAATACTATAAAAAAGGGAACAAGATTGGTAAGTGGAATTATTATTCTGAAATTGGTAAGAAAGAAAGTACTGTCTCTTACCAGAATGATAATAAAGATGGTAGGTCTATTTATTTCTATTCAAACAGTAGAAAAAAACAACGTGAAGAAAGCTGGAAAAGAAATGTGGAGAATGGTCTGTGGATATGGTGGGCAGAAGATGGTAAAAAGACGGAGGAGGGAAACTATAAAACTGGCCAGAAACATGGAATTTGGATTAGTTATAATAGCCGAGGACGAAAGATTGAAGAGAGTCAGTGGAAAAATGGTGAGCTTTATGGAAAATCTACTNTCTGGGATAAAAATGGAAATAAATCTATACTAAAAAGTTTTAAGGAAGATGAGAAAGATGGTTTATGGGTTTGGTGGAGTGTAAGTGNTAGAAAAATAAAAGAAGGCAATTTCAAGCTAGGTGAAAAAAATCGTAAGTGGACATATTATCATCCTAATGGAAAGAAAAAAAGAGTTGAGAACTATGTTCGAGGGAAGAAAAATGGCAAACTTATGGTGTGGTATGAAAATGGGCAGAAGCAGAGAGAAGAATCATATAAAAATGATGAAAAACATGGGAAATGGATTTATTGGTTTGATAATGGGAGACTCGAAAAAGAAGAAAAATATTCCAATGGTGTACAGACAGATGGTAAGCACTATGATTATTTTGACAATTAGGAAAAACTAAAGGAATAAAAATAAAATTTTCACTAATCATATTATTAATTGCTTAAACTAGTTTTAATATAAATCCTTAATAGAATGGTACCATCATAGTCTGTATACTGTATTCCGGATAATCTTTGTACTATAAAAAAAGTTAAAATTTTAAAGTTTTCTAAATATCTAATTTTTGTAGTACAATTATTTAGTTATGTCTACTCCCAGCCTGGTACTTTAATTAGCTATGANCATAAAATATCTTCTAGTAATTCTGATATTCAGTGGCTTGTAGATCTAGCACTTGGTAATAATGCACCCTTAGCATTATATGATATATCAATGTATAGTATCGAGTATGAAATAATTGATCCACAAGGTTATGTAGATACTTTATCTGGTTTGGTTTCCTTNCCCATAGATCCTACAAAAATTTTCCCTATTGCAAGCTATCAACATGGGACAACTGTTGAAGATGATAATGTTCCATCTGTAACTGGACTATCTTTAAGTAACCAAGAGGTTAGTCTGATATCCATGATCATGTCTTCTTCTGGATATATTATTATGCTACCTGATTATGCAGGCCTAGGAAGTTCAGAAGGATATCATCCTTATATTATTGCTGAAACCTATACGCCTGCAATTACTAACATGATTCGAGCTGTGAAAGAAATGTCTAATGAGCTAGATATTAATAATTCATTTATGTATAATAATCAGTTATACTTGTTTGGTTACTCTGAAGGCGGATATGCTACTATGTCAGCCCAGAGAGATATTGAGCAATCTATGCTTGATGAGTTTGATTTAACAGTTTCTATTCCTATGGCCGGCCCATATGATCTATCTGGTACGATGGTAGACTTTTATTTATCAATTAATTTCTATCCGCAACCATATTATGTTGCAAATGTACTATTTAACCATCTTCATTATTATGATAGTTTGGATAATCTAGATCAATATTTTTTACCTTTCTGGGCTGATACATTAGCTGGTCTGTTTGATGGAACTCACTCTGGAATCTATATTAATTCACTAATGCCAGATAATCCTATAGAAATACTATTGCCCGAGGTTATAGATGATTTTAGTATAAATAGTGATAATCTTTTTCGACAAACACTAGAGGCTAATACCTTATTAGACTGGGTTCCTATTTCTCCTACATATCTTATACACGCTGTAGTAGATGATATCGTCCCAATTGCTAATGCACAGGTCGCCTATAATACATTTGTTAATAACGGTGCTGAGTCAGTTTATTTGATTGAGATGCCAGAATCAGTAGGCGGTCATGAAGAAGCTGCACCATTATGTTTACTCACTGCACTCGATACTGTCTCATCTTATCAGATTATAAATAATAAGGGTGATACAAATCTAGATGGACTGGTAAACGATATCGATTATGATTTATTGATCGAACATATATTGAGTAGTACAATATTTGATTTGTCGGAGCGTTGGGCAGGTGATATTGACTTTGANACAANATTAAGTATCTTTGATCTTATATCTCTTCAAAATATAATTGAAAATGGTTCTNACTGATCGCATTAGATTAATACTGCCTTTTTGGATAGTATCCTCCTTTTATTTTTTAATCCCTTTCATTAGGANCCCAATCGANGCGCCTCAAGCTTTTATTAATATTGATAGTCTGATTCCTTTCGCNTGGTGGATGATAGTACCATACTATCTGTATTATATATTTCTATTTATGCCTATAATAATTAATGATAAAATATTCTTAAATAAGTTTATCCAAACATCTTTAATACTATTATCTATATCATATAGCATTTTTATTATTTGGCCAATATCATGTGAACCAGTCATGCGAAGTGTNACACATAATCCTTTATATTTTTTATATGGTGCTGTGGAGATTGAATGGTTGAAGCAGAATGGTTTTCCTTCTGTACATGTGACGATTAGTATATTTACTTCATTAGTTCTTGGGNAGTATAAACCACAATTTCAAATAATATTTTTGGTTTGTGGTTTTTTAGTATTTTTGTCCACATTTTTGACGAAACAACATTTTATTGCTGATTCTATATCAGGTCTATTATTATCAGGTCTTGGTTATTTGCACTGGAAGCGTTCNATGCAGAGTGTTTAAATGAAGAAATATTTTATTCGNATTATGATTATTATAGTANTTAGTTTTTTAATATACTATTACTTAGCAATTTGGTATACCCATTTATAAAATGAAAAAAACACTTATTTTTATATTTATTTTATTTTTTTGTATTGTAAAAGCTGAAAAAGATTCTACTATTATAATTAATAATGATNCATGGATTGCATATGATAAATTTTTACATTTTAGCGTTAGCGCTTCTATAGTNCTTAGCACGCAGTATACTTTAGTAGAAAAACTNGATTATAAAAATGNTGATGCTATTTATTTTTCTATGCTTGTCTCTGGTATTAATGGAATATTAAAAGAGATGTGGGATAGAAGACAGCCAAATNGATTTATCAGTAAAAAAGATATTGTAGCAAATATTGCGGGTATTATTTTTGGAGTGCATATTATAAAATTATGAAGATTACCCNCTGGATATTCCTGGTTATGTTATTTTGGATGTTTATTATATCTGGTTTAGTATTTGGCTTATATACAGTTTTTAGTATCCCAGACGAGATTGCTGGTCCTATGTTATTTTTATGCATTGGAATAGTCATTTCTTCCACAATTAATTATTATAAGTAAATGTATAAGATATTAAGATTGTCCTTTTTGTTAATTCTATCAAGTATGCTTATGAGTAAAGAAATAGATGATAAAGAATTAATATTTATCTATAATGCAAAGAGTGGGTTCATAAATGAGTTAGTTGATTTTGCACATAAAATAATCAGTCCTGANACNTATGATTGTAATCTTTGTGCGATCACTTATGGCGCCTTCAGAATGNAAAAACGCTGGGCTGATTATATTCAATCGTTGCCAATTAATTCTGTTTTCACACACCAAGATAAACTTTATGAGAATAAACTAAAAAATGTAAAATTACCTTCAGTATTCTTACGTAATGGGANAGAATTAAAAGAGTTAATATCTTCTAGTGAGATTAATAAATTAAATGAGCTACAACAATTAATTAAGATCCTTGATAAAAAATTAAAGGAACATGGTATGNAAACTAAAAAACAAAAAGAAGTCAATCTTNCTGATGAAGAGTGGCAGAAAAAATTAACTCCCGAAGAATACCATATTTTGAGAGAAAAAGGAACAGAGAGACCATTTACAGGCAAATATGATAAATTTTATGAACAGGGGGTATATAAATGTGCTGGATGTGATACAGAACTTTTTATTTCAGCTGCTAAATATAATTCTGAATGTGGCTGGCCCGCATTTTACGAGTCATTGCCTGGAAAGATAGATGAGTCTTCAGATAATAGTTTTGGTATGACTAGGGTGGAAATTACTTGTGAAAAGTGTGGNGGGCACTTAGGACACGTTTTTAATGATGGCCCCCAGCCAACAGGATTACGATATTGTGTTAACTCAGCATCTCTTGATTTTGATCCAGAAGAAAAAAAATGATAAAAGGGATAGTTAAAGAATATGACCGATTAAAAGGTTTTGGATTCATTACTGGCCAAGACGGTGAAGATTNTTTTGTTCATGTCAGCGGGCTGAGAGANTATTTGAAAGGAAGAGGATTAAGAGAAGGTCAAAAAGTTTCTTTTGATATCGACTATGATATGAAAGGCGATAAGGCAATTAATGTTCGAGTTGATTAGTTTATTTATGACCCTATTTTTCTATTTTTTTCATATTTATCCATTTTATCAATAAAGTCAAGTTTATTTTCTGCCTGTAATAAGTCACTTATTTTTCTGTTTTCTTCTATTTTGATTGAGGGCACTTCCCCATAATCGTGACCTGGGTAAATATATGTATCTCCAGGAAGCTTAAATATTTTATTATAGACAGAATCATAAAGATTATTTATATCGCTCCCAGCACTAATTGTTCTTCCTGTTCTACCAACAAATAATGTATCTCCAGTAAATAAAATATTTTCAACTAAATAACAAATTGAATCAAAATAATGTCCAGGTGTAAATATGGCTTTTATCTTAAGATTTCCAATTTTCATTTTAGATCCATCAGATACAGGAATAAATTTATTATTATCAAAATTATTTTTTGATTCAGGGTGTCCTACAATATTAATCTCAGGAAAATTATTTATATAGGATCCAATATATGCGATGTGATCTCTATGTGTATGGGTAACAAATATTGCAGACGGAGAAGATTTGAAAAATGGTTTTATATTTTCTAATTCTATAGCCGCATCAATAATGATCTCTGCCCCAGTCCTCATACAGGTAACGATGTATGAAAAATTATTATCAAAACCACCTTTAAAAGATTGAACAGAAAAATCAGTATTAGTCAAATTTAATTTTTCCTCATTCTGTAAATTATTGTAATTAAGTTATACTTGTAAATTGAGATAATATGAAATTAGCTTTCGGTAACTGATTCGATAATAAAATGAACCATAATAACGAAAAACTTCCTTGGATACTCATTCTCGGAGGGAGTGCAATATTAATTTTACGTCTTATTATCTCTCTATTTTCTAGCCTGAATGTAATCGATTGGCTAGCTATCATCATTGTTATTTCAGGATTAATACTATTAATCACGAATAATAACAACTAAAGAATCTATAAACCTAACAATAAAGTATTTTTTAATTATTAAATAAGAAAAAAGCACTATGAAAAAATATATAATAAAAAAAACATCGTATAATGGATTTATTAGCATATTAACATTGATTATGATCTTTTCGTGTCAATCTGATCCTCAATTTACACACAAACCAATTTCAGATTTTTCTAATAGAAAAGATTCAATCAGTTATTCTATAGGGGCTGATATTGGTGATAATCTAATTAGTCAAGGAATGGAAATTGACTATAATGCATTCATTACTGGCCTAAAAAATGGCTACGAAAAAAAGGATCATCTGTTAACGACGCAAGATAGAAAGGGATTGTTTAAGGTTATACAAAATCAAATGCGTGATCGTCAACGTGCTATAGCGAGTGAAGGGCTGGCCGCTGCAGAAAGTTATTTGAAAAAAAATAAAGCTGAAAATCCTGGTGTGATAGAAACAAGATCGGGTCTGCAATATAAGATTATAAAAAAAGGCACAGGAAAGTCACCTTCTTCTTCTATGGATCAGGTTCGCGTTCATTATGAGGGTAAATTAACAGATGGAACTATTTTTGATAGTTCATATGAAAAAGGTGAACCATATGTAACTAGGTTAAATGCAGTTATAAAAGGATGGACAGAGGGGGTTCAATTAATGAAAGAAGGATCCGAATATGAATTTTTCATTCATCCAAGGTTAGCTTATGGAGAAAGAAAAAATAATAATATTCCTCCTAATAGTGTCCTCTTATTTAAGGTTGAATTACAGAAGGTTTTTGATAAAAATATAAAATAATTAATAATCCACAATTAATGTAGTACCCCGGACAGGATTCGAACCTGTGACCCCCGGATTAGAAATCCGGTGCTCTATCCAACTGAGCTACCGGGGCATTTTATGTAATTATTTCATGCTAAAATTACTTTTAGATTTAGCTTTATCGAATCAAAATATTGATAAAATTTCTCGACGAGACATCCTCGAGAAAAATCTTGACATAAACAATTAATACTTCGTACTATTCAGAGGCAGAGGCAGAGAAATTTTGCTCTAACCACTACCAAAAAATACAAATCAATAAATAACGGAGGATTTAATGGCTGAAACAGTAAAAAATACAGGTGTATCAAAAGAAAAAGGTTATCTTTATTATCTTGATAAACAGGGTGATGTTTCTCGTTCAAAAATGGCTCGTGCTGGTAAAGGTGGCGGAAACGCAGAAAAAGTTGCCTCAGCAGGTGTTACTAGAGAAGCTGGTTGGCTTTATTTTATAGATAAAAATGGTGACGTTGCAAGATCACCTATGGCCAGAGGGCGGAAATAGAATAGATCATTGAGAAAAAAGCCCTCAATTGAGGGCTTTTTTTTCTTTATAGATTAGGTAAATGTCTTAAATTCCGCGAGGATGTTTCTAATATCCTGAAAAGATATAAATAATAAAATGAAAAATATCATAAAAATAGCCGTATCAATTTTTGTTATAGGGATCATTATTAATCCTCTAGTGCCTTTACATTCAGAAGAAGATCAGTTGTTTGGTGGCAAAAAGGATAAAAAATCTGAGTCAAGTGAAGAAGGCGAAGAACAACAATTGATAAATGAGTCGACGCCCATTAAAGAGTTGCCAAAAGTTTCACTGCCAATAAGTAGAAATAAAATCGAATCTGTTATACCAGTAAAAAGATTGCCAGATGGCTGGGTTTTCAGAGATGAGTTATTAGCTCCATGGGCTACGAGTTTGCCAGCGGTATTAACTATTGTTCCAGACACAACAGTTGAAGTTGTTTATACTGATGAATCAAGAACGACAAAAGATGGTATTGTTCTACCAATTAAAAGAGCTACTGTAGAGTTTAACTATGTTACTCGGTTAACAATTGAAAGGATTACTCTTGGCTTTGTCAATATTGATTATGTATATAGCACCACAAATAATAGTGACTCACATTATATTTTGGAAAGTGTTGTGAAAAAGATAAAACTTAAAGATACAGGGTTCCCTCAATTAACGGCTGAAGATGTGATTAAACATAAAGTTCTGATGGAGTATGGCACGCCTACAGAATATGATGGAGTATGGCATAATTATGGAGATGAGAATTCAATCTTTAGGGTTAGAAAACTCGATGAGAGAAACGTAAAGGTTGAGGTAGACGGCTTACAGATAGCAGATAAACTAAATAAAGCGATTGAAGATGTATATTCACAGCAAGGCATTGAATATAAGAAGCGTATAATGATGGATGGAATCGACCTGTAACCCCCTATATATAAAATTCTTAAACTACTTTAGGCCTGTTTTAGCAGGCCTTTTTTTATTGTTTACTCTTTTCCTATCTAATGTTTTTGGTTTTGATTATACGCCTAATATATCAGACATAAAAATNATAGGNTTATNGAAAACTAAAACATATATCATCAAGCGTGAAATTCATCACCCAATAAATTTTCCAATTGATTCTTCTGTNGCGGATTTTGACAGAAATCGAATTTTNAACTTAGGATTATTTGATGAAGTCAATTGGAGTTTGGTTCCTTTAGAGAATGGTGATGTAATTTTGCAATTTAGTTTAATAGAGTCATTGCATAGACTACCACCAGTAATACTTCCAGTCTATGATGAAGAAAANGGATGGTCNCTTCGNGGTGNGTTTCTAATTAATAATTTCCAGGGAAAGAATCGGAATATTGAGTTAAATGGTAGTATTGGNGGTCAGAAAAAGATTCAGTTCATGTATTATGACCCTTGGATATTTGGGAATCATGTTTCTTTATCTATGTATATTGAAAAAAGTTCTTATGAGCATTTATTTCTAGATAGAATCGTTCAAACAAATACTATAAGAGTGGACTTAGGAAAATGGCATGGTGAAAAAATTAAGTTAAGATTTTCTCCAATTACCAGTAATAGAAGTTTTACAAATAAAGATACTCTAAGCTATAATTATTTTATACCAGAGATGAAATTAGAGTATGATAGCAGGGACATCTATTGGAATCCTAAAAAAGGAATAAGGTTGATTAATAAATTTGTTCCAATGATTGGCCAAAACAAATTTATTATTTGGGACCAATCTTATAGTATTTACTTGCCATTATCTGACAGTACACATGATATCACCCTTGCAATAAATACTACACTAAAAAAGAAATGGGGATACAAGGCAGATGTTTGGCTGAGTTATTTTGGTAATTCATATAATATTAGAGGCTGGGATCTTCCTGATGTTAATAAAAAAAGTCTAATTTCTGAGTCTTATCGTTTTGGGCATGAGTATATTTTTTCAACGATTGAGATTAGGAAATTAATTGTTCCCAAGCATCATTCAAGGTTAGGATTATTAAACGGGTTAAGCATTGTTGGTTTTTTTGATGGTGGTTTTATTACTAATGATTGGCCAAAAATAAAAGATGAAAAATTAATGGGCGGCGCTGGTGTTGGAATAAGAATACCTATTCCAATGTTAGAATCAATTCGGATAGACTTNGGNTGGGGATTGAGAGAAAGAAAATTTAAAAGGANGCCNGTTATACATATAGCAATCCAACAAAAATTTTAATTATCAAACAANCGGATTATCTTTTTCTATCTGTANTAAACTTTGTTTNAGTTGCCTGCCNCCTCCGTAATTACCTAAGTCTCCNTTGGATTGAATTACNCGATGACATGGAATAATGATAGGTATAGGATTAGCAGCATTTGCGTTTGCAACAGCTCGGTAAGCTCTAGGATTTTTCAATTTCCTTGCAATATTTTTATAGGAAAATGTCTGTCCATATGGGATTTCACTGACCTCTTTTAGGACCTTTTTATAGAATGGTGGCATTTCGAGTTTTAAGCTTATATCAAATTGTTTTCTGATGCCCATAAAATATTGATTTAATTGTTCAATCACATTATGCATAATCGGTTTATAGNTNNNNGGGTTAGTTATTTCNATAGAAATTAAATTNATTTTATTTGGTAAAATNANTTTAAGNANNTTTGATTCATTAACCAATACCCCAAAACTTCCTANGTNAGTTTTCAAGATGGAGAACTGCATCATTAAAAAATCGGTGGATACNGNTACGTTTTGGGCTGCATATANACTACTATAAGACTAGCAACAAATATGCTTGAGTATGTTCCTATTAACACTCCTANGATCAAGGCAAAAGAAAAATAATGTATTACTTCTCCACCGAAAAAATATAGAGTTAATACTACAAATAATGTTGTTAATGATGTTACTATNGTTCTACTTAATGATTCGTTTATNCTCTTATTTACAATTGATACNACTGATTCTCTTTTTAGAGNTTTCATATTTTCTCTGATTCTATCAAATATAACTATAGTATCATTAAGGGAATATCCAACTATTGTCAAGAACGCGGCNANGATAGATAGTGAAATTTCATATCCAAGGATGGAAAAAACCCCTAGGGTAATAATTACATCATGTGCAATAGCTGCAATAGCACCAATTGCATAGGTAAATTCAAATCGGAAGGAAATATATATTAAAATCAGGGTAATGGCATATATAATCGCCATTATCGCTTTCCCACTTAGTTCAGACCCTACCTTTGGACTCACTTTATCAATGGATAGTATGAAATCATCTTTATCTTCAGGCAAAGCA
>PAVC01000067.1 GCA_002713885.1 Fidelibacterota bacterium | reverse complement strand
ATCCTTACAAACAATTTTTGCTGCATTGTGAAAATTTCTACATCTCGCGTAGTACCCCAATCCTTCCCAGGCCTTTAATAAATCTGATTCAGACGCTTTTGAAACAGATACAATATCAGGATATTTTTTTATCCAATTATTATAATAAGGAATAACAGTCGCTACCTTTGTTTGCTGCAACATAACCTCAGAAACCCAAATATTATACGGGTTTTTATTATTACGAAATGGGAGGTCTCTTTTCGCTATATCAAACCAAGTTAATATTGATGTTGATATGTTCACTATTGTAATAAATTATTTTTTTAAAAAAAATTTTCTAAGAGTCCACTGAAAAGAAAATAGAGACTCTAAGAGTGATTCTTTTTGATCTTTTTCAACCTCTGATTTTATTTTTTCACCAATATTATCTATTTCTTTTTCAATATCATGTTGGATTAAAGCACCTTTGTCTGTCAAAAAAACTTCGATGGCTCTTTGATCTCTTTGGCTTNGTTTTCTCTCTACCCAATNNTTTTTTTCTAATCTAATAACCAGCCTTGTCACNGTACTATTATCTAAGCCTAATTTCCAAGCTAATTCAGACATTTCAATTCCATCATCAGGTATGGAAATCATTGCCAATGTCTGACTATATGTCAAATCCTTTATAGATATATTTAACCTGAATAATCTTTGTAGGTCGATTAAGAATGAAGATATTAATTCACCATAGTGCATAGTTGTATATTACAAATATATAAATTTNTATAAAAGACTAGTCTCTTGGTAACGACAATAANCGTTTTGCGTGATTTATATAAAGTGANTCTAGCTTTACTCTTTTNTCTTTTGAAAGCATGTGCCCCACGCTTTGATAATGATCTAGATTAATCGGGCCAAAAGTATACCATTGTCCTTGAATAAGAGGATCATTAACTACAAATGGGACAATTGGGTCTGCTCCATTTTCTCCTGANGTTGGACCNTTCATCGATCTAACATTAACTATACCATCATTTTCCCACCAAGTTGAGTCTGTTTCATTTCCGTCCTCCTTAAAAATAATTTTTGAGCCTAATAATTTTGCTCTTGAGCGAATCAGTAAAAAAACATCATCATTTGGAGTATAATATCCTGTGGATTCATCTTTACTAGTCGCCGAAAAAACAAAAGAAAAATAATATATATCAGGGCTTGCATTTAAATAGCCATTTAACTCTGCAGCGCCATCTAAACTTAAATCCCAAGAGCTAATATTTTTGGTTTTCCATGCATTGTGATTTCTCATTTTGTCCACATAATTAGTCCATGATTCTTCTGAGGATCTATTTAGATTCCACTGGCTTAAGTCAAAATCATAAAAATCTGTTCCTACTACACCTGCTAGACCAATAAAATATTGTATAAACGGAAACGTTTTTGTAAGAATATCTGCTAATGTGCTACCATCATGAGGTGTGGCTAGCGAGGTTATACTTGATATCCAATCTTTTCTTGAAAGGCCTAATAAGAGTCTGATTTTTCATTTGTTGTANTAGAATCGTTTTNAAATAATTCTGTTTCTAATAAATATTGTAACATTCGAGCTGTTTGTCCACCCATACTATNTCCGATTAAATGTACAGGATGGTTTTTATCCCACTCNGGGTATAATCCTTTATATTTTTTATCAGATGGTTTTTGGATTAGACCATATTTTTTTGCATGTTTATAACCATAATCTGTTTGTCCGCCTTTAAGCTGATAATAAACTTCAACTGCTCTATCCCAGTTGGATGATATTGGTCCGACAGATACATTAAACACTGTAAATCCATTTTCTTCTAATGTCTTTTGGATATCTTTTTGACCGCCCCAATAACGGTAATTACCCATCTCATCATTCCCCCAACCAAAAAAACCATGAATTAAAACTATTGGATAATCATTTTGTGCATAGAAAACATTTATAAACAACGTAAGGGATAAAATGAATTTCATTATAAATAAACTAAAAATTTATACTTAGATCTAAACCATTGGTCCATCCACCTGTTCCATAAAAGTATAAACCATAGCCGATTATAATCCCATTATCTTTATAACTAATACCTACACCACTTGATCCAAAAATAGTTTTAATTACACTTTCCTTTATATTTTGGCTAAGCTTCCTTGTAGATGTCCCCCAGATAAAACTTAGGTTTTTGGGAAGAGAAAAAATGCCACTAATAAAATAATCTTTATTTTTTTTATTATTAATAGATAGATAGTCTATCGAAATTTTTAGNGGCAGATACTCTAATTTTTTACAAACTCCAANATTATATCTTAATGGCGANTTTTCAATAACATTATTAATTCGACTTGNGTTTATTGATATATCATCAATCGATAATCCAATNTTTGTTTTGTATTTTTTTATATTCCANATCGCACCTAATGATAAATANAATATANTTGAACTGTATNTGCCCAATTTNGAAAAATATAATTGGTTAGAAATACCATAGCTTATAGGAAGGTTTTTTGNTAATCCTGAATAACCTAATCTCATCCACGTATCACTAGAACTATAATTATTTGTTGGTATTGCATTTTCATCATATCCTTTAAAAGTCCCATAAGAAATATGATTAATTGCTACTGTTATTAATCGATTAGATTGGGGGATTAAAAGAGAAACAGATTGTGCTTGTATACCTGCTGGATATAATATAAATGATGTAGAAAAACTCCGGCTTAATGATAAGTTTGCTGGATTTCCTGACCTAGAGGTTGGGCTCATATTCAGATTCCCACCACCAGCCTGAGATAGTTTTGAAGCAGAAAACCATGAATACAAGCTCGGGGAAATTGTATCTCCATTTAAATAATAAAACAAAAACAAAATAATAAATTTTTTCATATCATGGATATTGGATCTACATGTATCTGGACGTTGTTTGCTCCAACGCTAAAATTTTTATGTTTAATAAAATTTTCATTAATAAATAAATGTAATTTTTCGCCGTTAGAATCATATTTTTTCAAAGATTTTAATATAACCTGAAACCTATAATTATTTTTAATTTTTTCTTTAAAACATGCTGCTGGACCTAATATTTCTAACCCCTTATATTGGTTTAATAAATTATTCCTTATTTTATTTGACAATGCCAAAACTGATTTTGGATCGGGTCCGATGAATTCAATTTTTGTGATCCAGCTGAAGGGGGGATATTTTAATATATTCCTATCATCTAACATGATCTTATAATATTGCTTTAAATCTAATTTCGCTGCGGCTTTGATAACTGGATTATCATTATCATAGGTTTGAATAACAACCTCTCCTTTCTTTTTACCTCTACCAGATCGACCTGCTGCCTGGTATATTAACTGAAAAATTCTCTCGCTTGCACGGAAATCAGGTAAATGAAGGCCTAAATCAGCATTAATAATTCCAACTAGAGTTATATCTGGGAAGTCTAAACCCTTTGCAATCATTTGTGTCCCAATTAAAATATCTATCTTACCATCAAAAAAAGACTGTAGAATTTTTATCATATCAGAGCTTTTCTTAACACTGTCATGATCGACTCTTGCAATGCGAGCACGAGGAAAAGTTTGTTCTACAATATTTTCCACTTTCTGAGTGCCTGTCCCTGTATAAATCAGATTTTTGCTCATACATTCTTTACAATTATTAACTGATTGCATTTCAATATAACCACAAATGTGACACTTAAGATTATTATCTTGTTTATGATACGTAAGGGGGGTTTTACAAGCAGAACACATTATCAGTGCACTGCAATCTGAGCAGCGCACTGAAGGTGAATAACCTCTTCTGTTCTGAATCAATAATATTTGTTCATTTTTATTGAGTCTTTCTTCAATTTTATCTAATAGCATACCAGAAATGACAGTATTTATTTTCCCTGATTCTTCACTCTCTTCTAATAGATTAACAATTTTCACTGTTGGATATCTTGCTTTCCCATATCGCCTTGGTAAGCTAAGATATTTATGCTTATTATGCTGATAATTATAATAACTCTCTAAGCTAGGTGTCGCACTTGATAACAATATACTGGTTTCTTCAAATTTTGCACGCATAATTGCGACATCTCTTGCGTGATATCTTGGAGATGGGGACTCCTGCTTATATGATGAATCATGTTCTTCATCCACTATAATTACCCCTAAATTTTTCAATGGTGCAAATATCGCGCTTCTTGCACCTATAACTATTTTATAATCATTATTGTATATCTTATGCCATGTGGATGCGCGCTGAGATTTAGTTAATTGAGAATGCCATAATGCAGTTTTATTACCAAAAACCGATTTAAAACGTCCCGCTATTTGCGGAGTTAATGAAATCTCTGGCAACAATATTATCGCTGATTTACCTTGCGCTATAATTTTTTTTATGATTTCTATAAATATTTCAGTTTTACCACTTCCTGTCACACCATGTAATAAATGAGAATTAAATTTTCTTGTTTCCAAACATTTAATTAGCTTATTTATTACTATCTTTTGATCCGTGTTAAAACGTATTTTTTTTTCAACTGGTTTAAACGATAAATCATCTATACTATATTCCTTTTCCTTTTTAACAAGTAGAATCAACTTTTTTTTCTCAAGAGACTGACAAATAGAAACAGGGTTAGAACAAATATTTTTTAATGACGATACTTTTAATAATGTCGGGATGGTTGCTTTTTTGATGTGTCTATATACATTATACTGCATGGGCGCTTTTTTTTTCAAATCATCAATTACGATTCCGCTTTCAAGCTCAACGTATTTAGCATACCAGTTTAATTGGGGCGAATAATTTTTTGATATACTGACCGGTAAAACAGTATTAAAAACTTTACCAATAGGTGTAACATAATAATAACTAATCCAATGTATTAAATCCCATAATTCTTTTGTTAGAATTGGGCCTTCGTCAATTATCTTTGAAACAGGTTTAATACCACCTTCATAAGTTGTATTCTCGTTTAGTGCGGTAATTACACCATAAACCAGACGATTACCTAATTGAACTTTAACCCGTGATCCGATTCGGGCAATATGAATCAGATCACTCGGGATTTTATATGTAAAAGATTGAAATGTCGATATAGAAAGCGCTACTTCAGCAAACATTATATATTAATATTAAAGACTATCCTTTAATCACATATAACTTTACATCAGAAGTTATATCTTTCGATATCTTTACGTTAATATGATAAATACCTAACGCTTTTATTGGTTCTTCAATGGATATCCGATTTTTTTCTATTTCAAAACCTTTATCAATTAATTCTTTGTGAATATCTTTGCTTGTGATAGAACCAAACATTTTCTCTTCATCACCAACTTTAACCTCAATAGTTATTTCAACCTTACTTAATTTTTTTGCCAAAACGTTCAAAGCTTGATTTTCTCTTTCGAGCTTAGACGTTGCAACTCTTTTGTTTTCATTAGCAACCGCTATATTCCTATTTGAAGCCCTAAGCGCTAACCCTTGAGGGATTAACTTATTCCTAGCATATCCAGGCTTAACAGCTATAACATCTCCTGATTCACCTAAATTTTCAATATCACTCAATAAAATAATTTTCATGATTATACCTCACTAATATTATTCTGAACCATTATCAATAAAAGGCATTAAACCTATCGTGCGAGCTCGCTTTATTGCACTTACAACTTTACGATGCATCTTTGCACTCGTGCCAGTAACTCGACGAGGCATAATTTTACCATTATCATTTGTAAATCTCTTTAATAATTTGACATCTTTATAGTCAATTTCAATAATATTATTTTCTTTAAAAAAACAATACTTTCTTCTTGTTTGAAAAGCCATTATTCTACTCCTTCAGTTTCTTCATCATTTTTTTCTTTTGATATTTTATCTTTAACATCATCTGAACTTTTATCTTTATCAGATTTTAGACCTTCTTTATCTTCTATAGACGACTCATTATCAACTTTTTCAAGTACATCTGGTTCTTTTTCAATTCGTACAATCATGTGGCGAATGACCAGATCACTTAGTTTTAACCAAGAATCAAATTCATCTAGTTTATCTTTATTGCCACCTTGATAGTGAACTAATATGTATGTTCCGTATTTATGACCTTGCATTGGATATGCTAACTTTTTTTTTCCCCAAATAATATGATTAATTATTTTTGATTTTGTTTCAGTTAATCTATTATCAATTTCTTTCATTGTTTCATCTAATTTTTTACGTTCAAAATTTGGATTAACAATATATAATATTTCGTAATAGCGCATATAAACTCCTTAATATTCTATTTAATTAATGGTGCAATTACTAAAGAAACCACTGACATTAGCTTAATTAATATGTTTAACGAAGGGCCTGATGTGTCCTTAAACGGGTCACCTACCGTATCACCTACTACTGCGGCTTTGTGTGCATCTGATCCTTTTGTTATTTCTTGACCATTTACTTTAATTCCTTCTTCAATCATTTTTTTTGCATTATCCCATGCACCACCTGAATTTGATTGAAAAATAGCCATAAGTACTCCTGTGACCGTAACCCCAGCAAGAAGACCTCCTAATATTTCAGGTCCTAGATTGCTTCCAAGTAAACCTGGAACGAACCCTACAACAACTGGAGTAATTATTGCTAGAAGACCAGGTGCAATCATCTCTTTTAATGCTGCCTCTGTTGAAATTTCTACACAACGCCCATGTTGGGCTTTGTCCAGTGCATCATTATAAACCTGTTGGTCATGATCGCTCCAATCTTCTTTTTCTTTAAGATTCATTAGTTTTAGTGCTTTCTTTAATTCTGGTATTTCTCTGAATTGGCGTCGAACCTCTTCAATCATGGCCATAGCTGCTCGCCCAACTGCTCCCATTGCCATAGAAGAAAAAAGAAATGGTAACATCCCGCCTATAAATAATCCAGCCATAACCATCGGGTTTGAAATATCAATGCTTGAGATATCGCTCTTAACCATATACGCAGCGAAAAGCGCCAAGGCCGTTAGAGCTGCAGAACCTATTGCAAATCCTTTTCCAATAGCAGCTGTTGTATTCCCTACTGCATCAAGTTTATCAGTTCTTTCACGAACCTCACTTGGAAGCTCAGCCATCTCTGCAATCCCACCTGCATTATCAGAAATTGGCCCATATGCATCTACTGCCAATTGAATACCTGTATTTGCCAGCATACCTAATGCAGCCATAGCAATTCCATATAGCCCAGCAAAATGATATGCCCCCATAATACTAGCAGATATTATGATTATCGGTACTGCAGTTGACTCCATCCCGACTCCTAAACCAGCGATAATATTGGTGGCTGGACCGGTAACTGACTGTTCTGTTATAGATTTAACTGGTTTAGTACCCGTCCCAGTATAGTATTCAGTTATTTTCCCAATCCCTAAGCCGCCAAATAAACCAATTATAGTCGCATAGAAAACACCAATCCCATTATAGGATACCCCTTGTTGGATATAGTTTTCAGGTAAAAACTTGATTATCAGTAAATAGCTTACTGCAACCATAATAATTCCGCTTCCAAGCTCTCCTTTGTTTAATCCTTTTTGTAGATCTCCACCTTCTTTTACAGAAACCATAAAAGTGCCAATAATAGATACTAAAATCCCCGAAGCTGCAATCAGCAAAGGAAGAATAACAAAGTTTAAATCTAAGCCTCCAGCGACAAATATACTTGACCCCAAAACCATAGAACCAATAATTGAACCAACATATGATTCAAATAAATCTGCCCCCATTCCAGCTACATCACCAACATTGTCACCAACATTGTCAGCGATAGTGGCGGGATTAAGAGGGTGGTCTTCAGGTATTCCTGATTCCACTTTTCCTACTAAATCTGCTCCTACATCAGCCGCTTTTGTATATATTCCTCCACCTACTCTAGCAAAAAGTGCTATTGATGAAGCACCTAATGAAAAACCAGATAGGATATTTAGGACCATGGAAACGGCTGAAGAATTATCAAAACCATACATAAATGAATAAAGATATAGTAGTCCGCCCAGACCTAAAACGCCCAAACCAACAACGCTTAGCCCCATAACAGATCCACCACTAAATGCGACATTAAGAGCTTTTGCTAAACTTTCCTCAGCTGCATGAGTCGTTCGAGTATTAGCTTTTGTTGCAACTTTCATGCCTAAAAATCCAGCCAATCCTGATGTAAGCGCCCCGATAACGAAAGAAAAAGATATCATTGCACTAGTGTCAGATCTTCCAGAGTTTGCATATCCAAGAATAAACGCAACTGCAACTACAAAAACTGCTAGGATGCGATATTCTGCCTTAAGAAATGCCATTGCTCCATCAGCTATACTAGCACCAATAGATTTCATACGATCATTACCTTGACTCTGCTTGTTTATCCAGGAAGTTTTCCAAAAAGAAAACCCCATAGCTAAAACCCCAGACAGCATAATTAGCAAGAGGTTATTGTTCAGACTATCCATTATTTCTTTTTCTCCATTTTTTATGAATTAACAGTGTTCATTGTTTTTTCTAAACCATTAAATAATATACCATCCAATGCATCTGCAGCTCTTTTAACTGCTTCCTTTGAAATCTTTTGATCCTTATTATTAAATGGTTTAAGAACATAATTTTCTGCTGGACGCATTTTTTCATCAGTGCCAATTCCAAATCTTAACCTAGGAATTAGATTTGTATTTAATGAATATATTATACTTTCCAATCCTCGGTGAGACCCATCTCCACCCTTAGGCTTAATTCGTAAAGAACCTAGTGGTAAATCAACGTCATCTAGAATAATACAAATTTCTTTTGCAATTAGATTCCAAGAATCAGATATATCTTGCACCGCCTGACCGCTATTGTTCATCCCCGTTGTTGGCTTAAAAAGCAAAAACTTATTTGGCTTTGATGCAACAACGTAATCACCCTTTCCAGGTTTAAACGAAATTTTATATCTATTTGCCATTTCGTCTAATATCCAAAATCCTGCGTTGTGTTTTGTGTCTGCATATTTAACTCCGGGGTTACCTAAACCTACAAATGCAATCAAAATTAATTCGATTCCTCAGGCTTATCTTTATCTGATTCAGAGTCAGCTGAATCCTTATCAGTTTTTTCGCCATCATCAACAGCATCCTCATCGGATACATCCTCATCAGATATCTCTTCATCAGTGAGCACTGGTTCTTCTTCTTCCGCTGCTGGAGGAATTACTGAAGCAACATTAAGATCAGCCGCGCTAAGTATCTCGATATCTTCATCATCTACATTTACATCAGCGACACTCACTGAAGAATTTAGTCCTAGGTGGTCTACATCAACCTCAATATGTTCTGGAACATTAGTAGGATAACAACTGATCTCTATTTGGTTCATCGCCTGAGAAAGTATCCCCCCCTCTGTTACGCCGACTGGTTTGCCCACTAGTGTAATCGGTACTGATATAGTCATTTTTTCAGTCCTACGCACGCGCATAAAATCCACATGAATCATTTCATCAGTCACAGGATGGTATTGAATTTCCTTAATCATTACATACTGCGACTCATTTTTTATATCCATCTCATAAATACGTTGCTCTGATTTTATAGCCTGATAAAACACCTGTTTATCAATAGAAATATTGATTGGTTGTTCGCCTTTATAATAAAGTACGCTGGGGATCTTACCAGCCTTTCTAATTACTTTGGCAGCTTTTTTACCAATAGATTTTCTGGTTTCAATATCTAATTTATAATAAGATGTAGCCATCATTATTTCTCCTTACTAAAATTCAAAAAGTGAACTTACTGATTCCCCATTATGTATTCGCTTAATAGCCGCTCCAAAGACATCAGCGACCGTAACAATATTCATATTTTTTAATTTTTTCTCATCAGGTATTAAAATAGTGTCCGTTAAGACCATGGTCTTTATAGGGGCATTCTTTAACCGATCAATTGCAGGTCCGGACAAAACACCATGTGTGGCTATCGCAGTAACAGATTTAGCTCCCTTTTCTATCGCCGCTTCTGCAGCACTGACAGTTGTTCCAGCGGTATCGATCATATCATCAATAATCAAAACATCCATACCTTCTAATTCACCAATCAGATGACTAACTTTTGACTCGTTAGGAGCGAACCTCCTTTTATCTATCAATGCAAAATTCATCTCCAAACGTTTTGCGTATGCCTGACTCATTGCCGCAGAACCAACATCTGGAGCTAGCACCGCTGACAATTCCGGATTAAATCCTAATGATGTAATAGCATCTATTAGTACCATCCTGCTATATAAATGATCAAATGGTATTTTAGTAAACCCCTGTATTTGTGTAGAATGTAGATCCATTGTCACAATTCGATCTGCACCCATACTTGTAATAATATCAATCATAACCCTTGATGATATGGGAACCCTTGGTTGATCTTTTCTATCCTGCCTACCATATCCAAAATAAGGCATTATAATAGAGACACTTTCTGCAGAAGCGCGAACCGCAGCATCTGCCATTAAAGCCAACTCTAATATATTTTCTGCTGGGCCATTAGTTGATTGAATTAAAAAAACGTCACACCCTCTAACATTTTCCTCATACTTAACCCATATCTCTCCATCTGAAAAAGTTTTTATAGATATTTCGCCCAGGTTGCACCCAGCAAAGCTTGCAATTTTTGAGGCTAGTAAAGGATTACTCCTCCCACTAAAAATTTTTAATTCATTTTTCATATTTTAATTATTTTATAGCTGGGGCGTAGGGAGTCGAACCCCAACTGCCTGGACCAAAACCAGGTGTCCTACCATTAGACGACGCCCCAATCTTTAATTTAAGTTGACATAGTCAGAGTGGATTTGCAATAAAGGTCTTGTACTTTGGAGAAAAATATGATAATGCTTTATCTAAAGATACATCATCATTAAATATCCCGAACACAGTCGAGCCTGAACCCGACAGACTGGCGAACCCTGCACCAAGTGCATGGAGCGCTTCTTTTATTTTTCCAATCTCTGGATATGTTGGAACTACAATTGATTCAAAATCATTCTCAAAAAACTTTAACTTATCAAGACCAATGGTCTTTTCATTTGATAAGCTGGCAAAATTAATNGGCAGAATAGAGCTATCCAAATCNTTTTTGAANTTCGAATACGCCCAGGATGTGTCGATCTCTGCGTCTGGAATTATTATCAAATATTTTCCACTAATATTTATTTTCAGAGGCGTCAATCTGTNCCCAATCCCTTCGCCAAGCTGTATAGACCCCCGTATAAAAAATGGGACATCAGCACCAATTTGAGATGCCATATCCTCTAGTGCTTTATCTGAAATATTTAAGCTATAAAGTTCCCTTATNCCTTTCATTATACTGGCAGCATTTGAAGATCCTCCNCCTAATCCACTCCCCCTTGGTATATTTTTAGTTAAATCAATGTCTACTCCACCTATATCAAATTTCTTCTTCATTGCTTCATAAGCAATTACACAAAGATTGGTTTTATCGTTCTTTAACCAAGTTGCATTGGAATTAAAATCGCACCCTTTTGATTTTCTTGATATAGAAATAATATCAAACAGGTTGATTTCTTGAAAAACAGTAACTATATCATGATATCCATCTTCCCTATCCTTTAAAACTTTTAGTCCAATATTTACTTTTGCGTTCGAATTAATTATTACTTTGTTCATCATTTTTATAAACTGTTGCTATCGCAATTACTGACCAACCTTTTGACTTACCTATAANGCCTAAATGATCCGTCGTAGTAGCTTTAATTGATAACAATTCTTCAGAAATATTCAATATTTTTGCAATATTTTTTNTAATATCAGNAACAAATTTTTGNAATTTGGGTTTTTGTATAATTATGGTACAATCTATGTTAGATATCTGATATCCTTTTTGTACTATCATTCTTTTTACTTCAGATAAAAATATATTACTTTGTGCATCTCTCCATTTTTCATCATCACTAGGGAAAAATTTTCCAATATCACCTAACCCGGCAGCACCTAATAAAGAATCTGCAATTGCATGAATTAATGCATCGCCATCAGAGTGTCCTACGGAACCTAATAATGATTTAATATTTATACCNCCAATGNAGAGAGGTAGCCCTTCCTTTAATTTATGAATATCATATCCTATTCCTGTTCTTATCATANTCTATTTTCTACCAACTATTATTTTTGCCAATTCCCAGTCAAGTTTATTAGTGATTTTNAAATTTTCNGCATCTCCATAAATAATTTTAATTGAATATCCGCTCAATTCCATTAGNGTAGACTCATCAGTTACGTGAACATTAATATTATTTTTGAATGCATCTAAAAGTTTGTCCCGGTGAAAGGTTTGTGGGGTCTGTGCCATCCANNTTATAGCTCTATCAATAGTNTTATTAACAATTTCATCTTTAACAATTTTAATNGTGTCAACACTCGGGATTGCTAAAACTGCCCCATCAAAATCCTTACATGAATTAACCGTTTCAGTTATAAATGATTCTCTTATAAANGGCCTAGCAGCATCATGAATGCATACAAGGCCATTTGTTTTTTTTGTTGAATAAAGTCCATTTAAAACCGAATCAGTTCGTTTAGNGCCACCAGNAATTACTTTGATTTCCTTTTTTTTTGAAGCTATTNTGAAACTTTCTGAAGATTGAACTGTGTTTATNTATGTTTCAGGGACNATAAATACTATTTCATTAATTAAACTTGATTTTATAAATGGATCTAATGTGTAAGCCCAAAGAGGTCTCCCCCTTAGAATCTTAAATTGTTTTTCTTCTCCAAATCTTGAGCCAGACCCAGCAGCTGGTATAATTGCAGAAACCTTAACCAATTTTTTCGCTATGCTTTTGTTATTAAATAATTATCATTGCATCACCATAGCTCAGAAATCTATAATCATGTTTTCTCGCTTCTTTATATGCCTTTTTTAATAGATTAATATCAGCAAAAGCACTCACCATCATCATAAGTGTAGATTTTGGCATATGAAAATTTGTTACCATCGAATCTACCATCTTGTATTCATAGGGTGGATAAATAAACTTATCAGTCCAACCTCGCTTTGGTGACACCATAAATCCAGAAACCACTACCGTTTCTAAGGCTCTGATCGTGGATGTCCCGATAGCCATAATTTTTCTGTGTTTTTTCCGTGCTTCATTAATTGCCATAGCCGTTTTTGTAGAAACTTCAAAATATTCAGAGTCCATCTGATGTCTATTTAAATCTTCTACCTGTACAGGCCTAAATGTCCCCAAACCAATATGCAGAGTGATGTATTCTATTTTCACACCCTTCTTTTTGAGTCTATTTATTAATCCATTAGTAAAATGAAGGCCGGCTGTAGGAGCTGCAACGGCACCTCGCTCAGTAGCATATACTGTCTGATATCTTTTCTTATCACTTGGCTCTGGGTCTCTTGTTATATACGGCGGAAGTGGCGAGGTTCCTATGCGATCAATAATATCATGAAGCTCTGTTTGACTTTCTGATTCAAAACGAACTACCCTGCCACCAGAAACAGTATTATCAATAACATCACACATAAGCTTTGGCGTGAAAACCAGCTTATTACCAATTCTGACTTTTCTTGCTGGCTTGACCATAACTTCCCAAAGATTTTGTGCTAGCTCTCTAAGTAAAAACACTTCTACTTTAGCATCCGTACGATCTTTTGTAGCAAAAAGCCTAGCAGGAAAAACCTTAGTGTTGTTTAATATCAATAAATCATTTTTTCTTAGGTAGTCTGTAATATTACTGAATTTTTTGTGTTCTATTGTTTTGGCTTCCCTGTTCACCACCATTAGTTTAGATTGATCACGTTTATTACCAGGATATTGGGCAATATATTT